>JAQWYY010000123.1 GCA_029253705.1 Luminiphilus sp.
CTGCTTGCGCCTTTAATGATTAATTCGACAATTCCACGCATCCCGCCATTGCGAGACACGATGCCCACCATGCCAGCGATCATGAAGGTAAAAAGCATAATGGTAACGTGGTCACGATTCACTACGGCGTTGGCGACATAAACTTCAAAACTGGTGAAGAGGCCCAGGAACAGGCCTTTTAGTGACATGCCCTGCAAGGCCCAAGCTCCCAACCAAAGCCCTAGCATAAGGGCGGGCAGTACGCTGCGAATTAGAAGCGCTATTATTATCGCCAATACCGGGGGCAGCACGGATATCCAAGCAGCAATAACCGGTATCACTGTGCTGGTTACTTGCATGTCGCTCTGCAGCGTAAGTTCTAAAACGTCGCCATCGTCAGTCCGCACATTTCGGAAAGCCCAGCCGTCGCCATCGGGCTCTGGGTGATAGGTATTAGCCTCAGTAGTGAGCACAGCAGTTGTAGCGTCGTCTCCTGTGACGGTAATGGTGTAGTCAATGCCTCGAAGAAATACCTGAGGAGCTTCAATTTCAGCGCCGTTTACATTGGCACCAAAGGTTAACCATAGACCTAATGTTAGACAGAAGTTGATCGTTGTGGATTGCAGGGTGTTGCGCTGCATCTTGAAACTCCAGTTAGGAGAGAAATAGGTGGCTGTCTCGCTGTCTCATTATGCCTTGTAGAGCCTCTGAATACTTAACTGACGCGCCATTGTTTTAAAAAGGCTGTATCAAGCTGCTAGGGTTCTAGGATGTGGGCACCGCGATAGTCTGATCCACACAGAATGTCTGATGACACGGTGTTGGCTTGCATGAGTTCTGTGTTTGCTCCGGCGCGTGCAGGGGTAACCACATGCGCCGCTTATTGACGTTGACGCACTCGTCTAAAGGCTTTTATCGCCTAGATGCTGTAATTCCGGACTTTGATGATAAAAGATGCCGGGAGTTTTTTCGTGGCAAAGGGCTAGCAACGCTCGGGCGAGTTGCACTGCTGAGATACTGGCGTAGCGATTCCAGGGCCCCCGAGTAAGTAGCGCGATTGCCGGCGCTAACCGCTGTAACAAGTGTTCTACGGGTCGTCGGACTTCCCGTTCACCCAATAAAAGACCGGGCTGTAAAACATCCAGTCGTGGGAACCCCAAGTTAGCCAGCTCAATTTCTACCGCACCCTTGATCCGTGCATAAAAGGCACTGGCTCTGACATCGGCCCCGATTGCCGTGACGATCAGAAAATGTTGGACTCCTGCATGCTTCGCCGCATTGGCAAAGGCTAGCACGGCATCGAAATCAATGGCTTTGAACGCGGTTTTGGAACCCGCATCAGCGATGGTCGTGCCCAGTGTACAGACAGCGGTCTCTGCTGTAGGCAAAGGGGGCAGGGCGGCAAAATCAACAATCAACTCATTTGGCGCGCTACCAGTCACGCGGCGGCCCACCGTCGTTAGATTAATGGTGTGCTCGTTGGCTTGTGTAATGAAGGCCCGACCTACAAGGCCGGTACCCCCCGCTAAAAGTACATTCATGGAACAAACAATCCTTTTTCAGGGCAGTAGCTAAGTGCCCTTGAGCACGCCAGTGGGGCATGTGCCCTATTGCACTCTATGCCCGCGCGCACACCGTTTTGTGTCGCCGGAAGATGAGGGGGTGGTGCGCCTGAGTCGCCGTTATGTGACGAGTTCAAGGGGACCGTGTTCAAAGCCCGTTTGTTTATGATCTATTAAGGTTAGCAAGAGCTGATACGGCTTTAAAAGGCTGCGCAGTGAAACAGCAGCAGCGCGTAAGGCCCTTGGCGCGCGCTGATATGGTCACGCCTGCTTGGAGCTTGGCGATATTGTGTTCCTTCAAGCTAGGGCCAATTGTGCAGCTAATCCGGGTGCTCTTACTTAGTCAAGATTGTCATCAATGCAGTCTATTAGCTTATCGCTGTCTAAGTCGTCAATAAAGTCATCAACGGCGTCATCCGAGGGTTTGCCTTTATTTTTTTTGATCATAGCGTCAGCGGCTTTCATTACGCTGGCATCAGCTTTGCAAGTTTTTAAGGCGGCCATCAGTTCGCTTGCTGCATCAGCCGCAGAGGCTGTGGAGGCCTGCAAGAGCACGGCGAATGCGCATGCGGTGGCGCGAGCTACAGTAGTTGATTTCATCGATTAATCCTTACGTTAGAATGTATTACGAGCTTCAAAGTACGCTTAAAAACTTCAGCTTGAAAGCCCTTCAATAACGAAGTGTCGCCTTTTGATCGCTTTACGCGCACATCGTTTTTCTACCTGAGCCCTGGTAGCTGTTTACTAATTATAAGCAGTGGCGTTGCAGGTGGCGCCGGCAAAAATTGAGATTGAAATTCAATGGCCTTGCGTTGACTTTGTTGCCGGAGTCAACATATGAGATGACGGTAAATGCACCTTTATTGCGCACCTAACCGAGCTTTCATAAGTGGTATGGTTTTGGCTCTCACAACGAAAATTAAGGTATGGATTGCCATGACGGCTGGCAGCAAATCGACACTCTTTATAGGGCCCAAAGGTGAGCAGGGTCAGGTTTTTTCATCGCTCTGGGATCACTTGTTGTCGGTGACGATGAACCGCAGATCGCAACGGTTTGCCAACGATTGCGAATGGCATCCGTTGTCTACCACCGTTCATCATGGCGATCAGGCGACGGTTTTATCTGCCTTAGAGGAGTTGCTCGATTTATTGCGGGAGGAAATTCCGACATTTAGTCCGCGATACTTGGGACACATGGTGTCAGACGTATCAATTCCAGCGCTTCTGGGGCACATGGCAATGCTGTTTGAAAACGCCAATCTGGCGTCAAGAGAGGCCGCGGTCGTCGGTTCTGCCCTTGAAACTCAGGCCATAAATCTATTGGCAAATATGGTGGGCCTAGATCCAAAACCGGCAAGAGGTCACTTTACTTCCGGGGGAACCCTAGCGAACTTTGAGGCCGTGTGGCGCGCCCGCTACAGGCTAGATCACTGGTTAGCTCTAGGTGTTTGGTTAAAAGTTAATGGGCACAGCGATGCTCCGCTATTTGATTGGGCGCATTGTGGGTGGTCTGTCTACCACGAGCAGATGAAATGTCATGCCCTCTCTGAGCCTGACCTTTTGCCTTACAGCAGTGTCGTTATGGGCGTTCTTGCAATGTCTCGATTCGCGAGAGAACACTTCGAAGAAGAATGGCCAGAGCCTGTGTTGTTGGTGCCGGGCAACAAACATTATTCCTGGCCCAAAGCGGCCAACATTTTTGGGTTGGGTCGCGAGGCTGTTTGGTCTTGTGATCTTGATGAAAAAGGCCGGCTTTCCCCTTTGGCGCTGAAGGCGAAGATTGATCGAGCCGAAACAGCAGGGCGTCCAGTTATGATGGTAGTTTCGGTTGCCGGAACAACTGAGCTGGGCATGATTGATCCGGTGGATAAAGTAGCCGATCTGCTTGATGATCTTTGTGAGCATCGTGGCCTTCATATTTGGCATCACATTGACGCGGCTTATGGCGGATATTTTTGTAGCCTTTTGAAGGGGGAGGGAAGTTCGCTCTCGGCCGATACTGAGGCGGCTTTGCGGGCTTTTCCCAGGGCCAGTTCTTTGACCTTAGATCCCCATAAGCTGGGATTTGTGCCCTATGCCTGTGGCGCCTTTTTAGTCCCCGACCCCAACGCTTACCTTGTCTCCAACATCCATGCACCCTATCTTGAAGAGATTGCCGACGCGAAGTTTCCCAGTTGGTCGACGACCTTAGAAGGCTCAAGAGCGGCCACAGGACCTAGTGCGGTATGGCTGAGCGCAAAGATCATGCCGCTTAATAGCCAGGGACACGGTCGGTTTTTGAATAAAAGTTTATCGATCACTCGAATGCTCTACGAAGCGATTTCCAAAGTTTCCCCTGACATCCGCATGCTGGACTCTAGCGACACCAACGTTATGTGTTTTGCGGTAGCTGCAGAGGGAGACGCTGTTAGCGAAGCCAATCGGAAAACGGAAGCTGTGATTGCGCATTTTCGTGCAAGTACAGAGTTGTCGGCAACACGCACCGGCCTGACCGTCGAAAACTACGGGCAGTTAGTGGCAAGTACCGTTGCTCGCTGGGAAGGCTCACTCGATACCGATTACCTCACTGTGGTGCGAATGGTGGTGATGAACCCCTACTTAGAGGATGAGTCGATTGTTCATAACATTCAGGCTCAACTCGAAGACTCTTTGCGGGTCGCTTTGGCATCAATACCGTACTCCCCTGAGAAGGCTTAGAGCGTTGGGTTTCCGCGTCGCTGCAGTGTACTGTAGTATTTCGACCAAGAGAATTAACCTTGGTATTGTTGATGCTGCGTAAGTGATTGCGCGGCATGGCTTAGACAACTTGGAGATAGCGATGAACAACGTTGAATCTTTTTCGGATGAGGCAGAAGCCTTCGCGCAAATCGAAGAAAAAAACTGGCATGCGGTGACACTAGACATACCTGCAGAGTCTAATGATTTTCATTGGCATGATTTTGACGCGGTTGTTTATGTCACTAAGGGTGAGCTGATGTTGACTGTGGAAGGTATGGATGGGCCTATTAGCTGTGGTCGTGGTACTAAAATTAATGCCACTGCAGGTGTCGTGCACCGTGAAGAAAGCTCGGGTTATTCGGCCATCATTGGGTTTGCACAAGCCCCCGAAGCTTTGACACAACCAATAAATAAAGCTCCCCCCGCAGCGGTGGGGCAGTAGCCCATGGACACCAAGAGGGTCCGTAGCGTGCTACAACGTCGGATAAACCCGGTTGGTCTCCATCACCTGTGTTTGCTGTTGGTCGTGTTGAGTAGTGCCGGGGCACATGCAAGCACAATGATTCATGCTGGGCGGCTAGTGGATGTAGCGAACGGCCGTGTCCTTACCGAGCAAACCATTCAAATTGAAGGTGATCGAATTGTCGCTGTGACACCCGGCTACTCGACGAGTGCAAACGTTGAGGTTATCGATTTAAGAGATGCCACAGTGATGCCGGGTTTTATGGATATGCACGTGCATTTGGGACAGGAACTAAATCCGCCTGGCAGCTATTCAGAGGGGTTCTACATGAACTCGGCGGATATTGCTTTGCGCTCGACAGTTTATGCTCGTCGAACCCTTGAGGCTGGATTCACGACAGTACGTGACCTTGGGGCTAAAGATAAGGACGCACTTTTCGCTCTGAGAGATGCCATCAATGAAGGCATTGTAGTAGGGCCACGGATTTTCGCCGCGGGAAAGTCTATCGCAACGACCGGTGGCCACGCCGACCCCACCAATGGCTTGCGTGCAGACCTGCTGGGCGATCCTGGGCCGAAGGAGGGCGTTATCAACGGCCCTGTCGATGCTTATAAAGCAGTGCGTCAGCGCTATAAAGACGGCAGTGATGTTGTCAAGTTAACGGTTACCGGTGGGGTATTGTCACTCGCTAAAAGTGGCGACAACCCTCAGTTCACTAGCGAAGAGTTGGAAGCCGTTATTGCGGCTGCTGGTGATTACAACTTTGTTGTTGCGGTTCACGCTCATGGCGCTGAAGGCATGAAGCGAGCGATTAGGGCGGGGGTGCATTCAGTAGAGCACGGGACGTATATGGATGCAGAGGCCATGGACCTGATGAAAGCGCATCAAACTTGGTACGTCCCCACCATATCGGCGGGTAAATGGGTGGCGGACTTATCTGAACAAGAGGACAAGCTTCCTGCCGTCGTAAGACCGAAAGCCGCCGCAGTGGGCCCTCAAATTCAGAATACTTTTGCAGAAGCCTGGCGCCAAGGCGTACCGATTGCCTTTGGGACTGACGCGGGTGTGTCGCCCCATGGCAAGAACGGGCGTGAATTTGGCTTTATGGTTGAAGTCGGAATGCCTGTGATGGAAGCATTGCGCGCAGCAACAATTAACGCGGCCATGCTGCTGCGGATGGAGCATGAGCTCGGACAAGTAGCGCCGAATTTTTTTGCTGACTTGGTGGCTGTGCGTCAAGATCCCTTTGCTGATGTTAGCAGCCTCGAAACTCCTGATTTCGTGATGAAAGCGGGCGTTATCGTTATCTCAAGTGTCAGTAACTGAGGCGTAGTTTCTTATGGAGTGCGGCTGAACCGCCCATGCATGAGCTTTGGAAATGTTCAGCAGTTCATGCCAGGGGGTGGGTAAAAAATTGGCAACCGTAGATACGCCAGAGTGATTGTGCTGGCGATGGTCTGCGGTGCTTTAGGGCTTGGTAATGGCAGGGGTCATACAAGGGCATAATGCCGTTGAATTGACAATGTTAGGGCGCTTCTGCACGCAATAGGACCCGCTGGTATCATACGGGCAATACTCGAGCGTAAGCATTTTCTTTCGATGATACGCTCCCCCTTGCAGCGTCGAACAACCGAAACTGAGGTCACATTGAACCAGCGAATCCAAAACTACCTCGCCGAGCATACCGCTGTCATTGCGGCACTATCAGCTGAGCTGGACACCATGAACGCCATGATTCAGCTTTGTACGCGGCGTTTGCGCGAAGGCAGTAAAATCATGATTTGTGGGAATGGAGGTTCCGCAGCCGATGCCCAGCACATCGCTGCAGAGCTTATAGGACGTTTTGTCGGCGATCGACGTGCACTGCCAGCCGTGGCGCTGACTACAGACTCATCAGCCCTCACAGCGATCGCTAATGACTACGGCTATGACGCAGTGTTCTCTCGCCAAGTAGAGGGCTTGGGTTGTGCCGGTGATGTGCTGCTTAGCATCTCCACGTCCGGGAACTCAGCGAGTGTTAATGAGGCCTGTCGAGTTGCTACGGCTCTCGGTATGCATACGCTGGCGTTGACGGGAAAATCTGGGGGTGTTTTGAAGTCATTAGCCGACTTTGCATTGGTGGTGCCCTCAGAGGTCACCGCACATATTCAGGAGTGCCATATTGTTGTAGGTCACTTGTTGTGCGACGGTATTGAGCAAGGCCTCGAGTTGGCTTAGCACGATGACCTTGTCGAAAAATCAAAAAGCGGTTTTTCTCGACCGTGACGGTGTGATCAATTTTGACCGAGGTTACGTCTCACAGTGGTCTGACTTTGAGTTGCTGCCTGGGGTCGTCACGGCTTTGGCCGATCTACAGGACCTGGGGTATCGACTAATCGTAGTGACTAATCAGTCTGGCATTGGTCGTGGTTTTTACACGGAAGGGGACTTTGCGGCCTTGAGCACGCAATTAATTGACTTTTTGGCCGCTCACGATGTCAGGCTCACCGCCATTTATCACTGCCCACATCACCCAACTGATGCGCTTGGGGGCTACAAAAAAGATTGTGACTGTCGCAAACCTCGGCCGGGTATGGTTTTACGTGGCGTGGCTGATTGGCAGCTAGAAGTTGAAGCTTGTGCGCTTGTAGGCGATAAACCCTCCGATATGGAAGCCGGGCGGGGGGCGGGTATCGGCCATTTGTTTCAAGTCGATCTTAAGGGCGACGGCGAGGGGGTGACTTCGGTTAGCGGCCTCCCTGAGGTCGTTAAAAATCTTAAGGCACTAGCGGAGGTTGAAAATGATGGTGGCTAAGAAACGCATGATGGCGAATAGGCATTGGTATGCGAACTGGACGGCGTGCCCGGGTTACACTCACCGTTCGTTGGTTGGCCAAGGTTAGTCTTACTATGTCAATTTGCCCTATGTTTGATAAGAGCTCCATCTTGGTTGTGGGCGATGTCATGCTCGACCGGTTTTGGACCGGTGGCACTGATCGGGTAAGCCCTGAGGCGCCAGTGCCTGTGGTACGGGTAAACGACAATGCCTGTCGAGCGGGTGGCGCGGGTAACGTTGCCGTTAATATCGCCGCGCTGGGTGGCCAGGCGACGCTGAGCGGCCTATGCGGTGACGATGAGGCTGCAGGCCTGCTCCGTAAAGTGATAGAGGCTGCAGGTGTGACCTGGGCTGTCTGCCCATCAGCCCCGGAAACCATCGTAAAGCTGCGTGTAATGAGTCGTAATCAACAGCTTTTACGCATGGATTTTGAATCTACGATGGCACCTTATGCCGATGATATTTTCAGTGGGTTTGTAAAAGCGCAGCTCGATGCGGTCGACACCGTGGTTTTTAGTGACTATGCCAAGGGGACTTTGGCGCAGGTACAAAACTTAATTGAACAAGCGAAATCACAGGGCAAGCGAATCCTTGTTGATCCCAAGGGCAAGGATCTCACTCGTTACCGCGGTGCGACACTGTTGACGCCTAATTTGGCTGAGTTTGAGGCGGTAGTCGGGCGCTGCGACACCGAAACGGAAATGATTGATCGCGGTACAGAGCTTCTTGAAGATTTAATGTTAGAGGCACTGCTAATCACCCGCAGCGAGCGCGGCATGACCTTACTGCAGCGTAAGCACCCGCCCCTCCATTTGCCCGCGAAGGCTAGAGAGGTTTTCGACGTTACGGGGGCGGGGGATACGGTGATCGCTGTTCTCGCAGCGGCACTGTCGGCGGGAGAGAGCTTGGAAAATAGTACGCGGCTGGCCAACGTGGCGGCGGGTTTGGTAGTTGCCAAGCTGGGTACTGCGACGGTTACCCGTGATGAGCTGGCCGCCGGTTTATCGGAAAATGCGCCATCGCCCTTTATGAGTAATGATCGGGTGTTTACGGCGGAGGATTTGCTAAATAAGGTCGCCACTGCCAAAGCCTCAGGCGAAAAAGTCGTTATGACGAATGGCTGCTTCGACATACTCCACAGAGGGCATATCGATTATTTAAGTCAAGCACGGGCTCTGGGGCATCGACTGATTGTGGCGGTAAATGACGATGCTTCAGTGGCTGCTCTAAAGGGGCCAAGTCGCCCAATAAACCCCCTTGATGCGCGAATGGATATGCTGGCTGCACTAAGGTGCGTCGACTGGGTAGTTTCCTTTTCGAGTGACACTCCAGCAGACTTAATTGCTGCGATTGCCCCAGATGTATTGGTGAAGGGCGGGGACTATCGCCCTGAAGATATTGCAGGTGCGGATGCTGTGTTGGCCAATGGCGGACGAGTGGAGGTCTTGAGTTTCGTGGAGGGCTTTTCTACCACTGCGCTTATTGATGCATTGCAGCGATAGGTGCGAATTGCAGTCCTTCGGGCCGCGCTGGCAAAACACGCCAACAGCAGCCATCATCCTGTAGGTTCTGCTTTATAAAGGCTAGGACCAGCACGCCGCCAACTCAAGGCGGAACGCTTCTTGCCAAATCTTTGTCCTCCAGGACACTAAACCCTTAAGGGTTGATGTAGGCTCGAGGCATCGCGCTGTCAGTATCAAGGTAGCGGTCTCGCAGTAAGGTCTGCCGGCTCACCATTGTGTCGGGTATACCGCCAAGGATGACTTGCTGTGCTTGC
>JAQWYY010000150.1 GCA_029253705.1 Luminiphilus sp.
ATTGGTTCCCGCGTTGGCCAGGTTGTTGGAGATCGTCGCCATTTTCGTTTGCTGGGCGTCGAGTCCGGTTTTTGCAATCCACAGTGACTGAGACATGGTCGCTGCTCCTTTTATTCAAGGTTCATGATGCTGGCACTGGAGGCATCCAGCTCTTCAGCAGATTTAATAGTCTGAATATGCTGCTCAAAACTTCGTGCCAGCGTAATCATTTCGACCATGGCCCCGACGGGGCTAACGTTTGAGGTTTCTAGCGCACCCACCGCAACTCGAACGTTGGCATCGGGCTCAAGCCTGTCCATATTGGCAACTCGAATCATGCCGTCAGCACTCTTCACCAGTTGCTCTGTAGGGGGGTTCACTAACATCAGTCGATCAAGGGCAACAATGTTGGTGGGTAGCTCACCCATGGGGACGATCGAAATGGTGCCATCGGTGCCAATGCTCAAACTGGAGTAAGGCGGCAGCGATACAGGGCCAGCGTTGCCCATAATGGTTTTACCTGTGGCATCTTTGAGCAGGCCATCGGTGCCCACTCTTAAATCACCTCTGCGACTTAAGGCCAAAGTGCCATCGTCTGCCACCACCTGAAACCAGCCGTCACCGGTGATCGCGATATCAAGATCACGCCCGGTCTGAGCAATAGCCCCCGAAGAGTAATCGACGCCACCACCAATACTACTGGCGGCGGCAGAGCCATTTGCTGCACCACCTTCAACGTAAGAAGACTGAGCCTGATACAAATCGGCCTTAAAACCCGTTGTGCCGCTGTTAGCGAGGTTATGAGTAACCACCGCCTGGGCCTGCTGAATTTGTCGAGCAGACTGCGCGGCGAGATGGGCAATATTAGACATGGTGGTTTACCTAACGCCTAGTTAGCGAAGGTTGATCACGGCCTGAGTGGCCTGATCTTCCGTCGAGATTACTTGGGCATTCGCCTGGAAGTTACGTTGGGCAACAATGAGGTTGACCAGCTCCTGCGTGATATCAACATTGGCCTGCTCTACCGCAGAAGCTTGAATATCACCCCGACCCGAGTTCCCGGGTACCCCAATATTTGGACCACCCGAACCAAAGCTCTCCACATAGTTGGACCCACCGACGGGTTGCAAGCCGTTGTTGTTGCGGAAGCTCGCGAGGGCCACTTGGCCAATGGCCCGTGATTGGCCGTTGGTGTAGCGCGCAAATGCTGTGCCCGAGTCGTCAAATTCAAAAGAAATGAGCTGGCCCGCGCCGTAACCGTCCTGAATCGCAGAGTTCACTGAAAAATCGCTGCCAAGCTGTGTTGTAGCTAAAATATCGACCGTATAAACGAGGTCGGCGGCTCCCGTCGCCACACCTGAAGCCGACAAAAGTTCAGCGGCGGGTGTTGTAATAGCAATAGAGTTTGCCGAAGCCGCAGCAAGGGTACCGTCAGGGTCAAAGCTAATTTGTGTCGCGGCGGGTGGCGTGCCCCCATCGACCGACGTGTAGACATCCCAGGTGTTCGCCGTCGCCGTCTTTACGTAATACAGCTGCAACACGTGGGAGTTCCCCAAACTGTCATAAATGGTCGTAGAGGTTGTGCTGTTGTAAGAGGTTGGGTCGGCAGGAGCAAAAGGCGTTGTCGTTGGCACAGCCTCCCGAGAATCTAAATTGCTGGTTATGGTTACCTTTGAAGTGACTTTTGGGTCTACCAAGGTGGTGTCAATAAATAAGTCCCCCAGTTCCCCGGTAATGACACCATCGGTGTTGCCCTGATAGCCCTGCAAACGATTGCCAGACTCATTCGTCAGGTAACCGTCACGATCAACCTGAAAGGATCCCGCTCGGGTGTACTCAGACGCGCCACCGTTTGACACGATAAAAAAGCCGTTACCCGAGATGGCAAGGTCAAGACCACTGCCCGTGAAGTCTAGACTCCCCTGAGAAAACTCAGCGCGAATTTCAGTGAGCTCAACCCCCTGCCCGGCATTACTACCACCTGACACAGAGCTGGCGTAAATTTCGGCAAATTGAGCCCGTGAAGCTTTAAAGCCCACTGTGCTTGCATTGGCGATGTTGTTACTAATGACGTCGAGGTTAGCCTGCGCTGCCTTGATGCCGGAAATAGCGGTACTAAATGCCATGGTGTGATCCTCTTTAGTTTTGCTTTAGAAAAATTCTTTCACTTCATTAATGCCAAGGGACTGTCCATTGGCGAGATTTAGGGTCACCGTGTTGCCGGCGCCAATTGCGACTGATACCACCTGTTCGTGAGCGAAAACCGAGGCGGCCTGGTTTGCGCCATTACGCTCCACTTCAGCGGAAATGCGGTACTGACCCGGAGGTAATGCATTGCCCTCGGCATCGACGCCATCCCAAACCACCGGTAATGTGCCGGAGCCCGCTGGCAATGTGCCGGAGAACAC
>JAQWYY010000152.1 GCA_029253705.1 Luminiphilus sp.
GCCAGATATTAGAGCAAGAGCGACTATTTATCTGGAATGAGCAGGGTATTGGTGATGAAGTTATGTTCGCTATGTTCTTGGAAACGCTTGAGCGTAGAGTTAAGCATGTAAGCGTAGCAACAGATCCAAGGCTTATAGATGTCTTGAAACTGCGTTTTCCGAATTGGCACTTTGTAAGCAGGCATGAAATGCCTGAGGCAGAAATCGAAGCAGATTTCGCATGCCCTATGGGCGATCTAATGGTGTTGTTCTTAAAAAATCTGATTGAGTCAAAATCAAAGTTCCGCCAACCTACGTTTGACCCGAGCCCGCAGAGATTTGAAGAAATTAGTCGTCTCCTCGCAGTTAAAAGGCGGCCTAGGGTAGCAATAACCTGGCGAGGTGGCACTAGCGTTAATGGTCGTATTCGCTCCATTCCACTCTCTGAATTAATGGGAGGCTTGCCGCAGGACGCTGAAATAGATTTAATTTCATTACAGTACGACGCCGAGCATGAGCAAGAGGTCCGAGATTATGGTGATACCCGTCTCGCTCTGAGTGGATTAAATAATCGTGTTGATCTTGAGGGCGTATTTTGTCTGCTCAGGTGCTGTGACGTGGTGTTGACCGTCGATAATGCAGTGGCCCACTTTGCTGCCGCACTTGGAGTTCCAACGATCGTTCTCGTACCGGCCGGGCAAATTCAGTACCGTTGGAAGAATGAAGACATGAGAAGGTTGCTATTCCCTAGCTCAGAGTTATTTATTCAAACCGTGCCGGGTGACTGGTCTGATCCGATCGAAAAGGGTTGGAGCCGTGTGCTCAATATATGCCACGGTCCTAACAAAAAGAGGTAGGAAATATGCTCAGAGTTTTCGTAGGGTTCGACGAGCGCCAGTGGGTTTCTTTCTCAACGTTAGCGACGTCTATATTTGAAATGGCCACGAGGCCCGTACTAATTAGCCCACTAGTATTAAGGACTCTGCCTATTACTCGGAGAGGTCTTACGCCCTTTACATTTTCAAGATTTTTGGTTCCCTGGTTATGTAACTATCAGGGCGCTGCAATTTTTATGGATGCTGATATGTTGTTGGCGTCTGATATTACTGAACTCGAACAGGAAATTACCGATGAGTTTGCAGTCTCCGTTGTGCGTTCCTTAGAACCATATGAGCAAACATCATTTATGTTGTTGAATTGCGCCCACCCTTCTCATCGTAAGTTAACTCCAGAATTTATTGAGCAGACTGATATCAGCCTGCACAGCATGGAGTGGGTGGAAGAGGGAGAAATAGGATCTCTAGATCCCAAGTGGAATCAGCTCGTTGGCTACCAAGATGTTGATCTAACCCAAGGGAATATCCATTACACTATGGGCATCCCAGCCTTTCCTGAAACTTCTACTTCTCCGGGCGCTGAGCTGTGGCTGAAACACGCTAAGTTGGGTATGTCTGCGAGACCGTGGGATGAAATTATGGGTCAGTCAGTGCATTCAATTAATATCGAAGGTGTGAGGTTGCCGAGATATGTCTGGGATTTTGAAAAAAATCAACCAAAGTCTGAGCACTTTGAGCTAGTGAAAAAATTTGTTGTTAGAAATAAGTCGATGAAATAAGGAGCATTTTTTCAGAGCAAGGAGCTAGAGTAGATAGTATGAGAGCAGTAATTGTTGGAATTAAGGGGTGAATTGATGACCTGCCGTCTTTCTAAGTGGTTTACTCTGGTTTAGTTCACCACCCTAGTAGGATTAGGGTGCGAACTTCAGATTACCTTTTTTGTGATGGGCGGCTTTAAACACCTCGTCAAAAACATTTGCCGGTCCTTTTAGAGCCATGCCTTTTGCGAGATCTTTTGCGGCCATCTTGGTTTCTTGACGTAAAAAATCAAGCGCGGCACAGTCGTGCCACTCTGGCAGGCAAAATATTGTTCCAGTTGTGTATATTTTCCAATACTCCTCAAAAAAACGATTCGCACCCGCGTACTCCAAATTCCAGCCGATAAAGGAGGTGCATGAGTGCCATTCGGGGCGTCCAAGGTACAGCATGAAATACTGTTCTAATGGCGGTAGCTCGAATCTGTCAGAAAAAACTATATCTGCGTCAAGCCAGTAGAGACTTTTCCCTCCTTGCTGACCGTGACTAGTTGCGGCGTCTATCTGCGCGAATGATTTCCTGCAAAACTTGTTCACATTGAACCTGTAGTTTACCTCCTCTTTCCCCCATAACTGCCCCCGTGCGGCTGGAAAATTGGTGATAGCTAGTGCATGTGTCAAGCCGTTTACGGATAACAAATCCCGATAGGTGATGAGTGGGTGCTCAAAGTTGGGGATATTTTCAGAGCCTTCGATATAAACAACCAAGGGTAAAGTGACATTTTCAACGTATGTTTGTAAAAATTGTTTTCCATAGAGCTCATAGCCATCGGGACCAAATGAGGTTACGCACAACGTTTCTTGCATTCGAGTCACTCTTGTTTCTTGATTGGATCTCTCGTGTCGGGTATATGATACGCGTGCTCCCTATCGCTTGGCAAAGTCTATGGTTTTTATGCTCGACAACTACGACTCTTTTACCTGGAATATCGTCCAGTACCTCTGGGAGCTTGGCGCCGAGGTTCAAGTACATCGTAATGATGAAATCGACCTTGAAGGCATCGAGAGGCTTGCCCCGGCCGGCATTTGTATTTCCCCTGGCCCTTGTTCACCAACTGAGGCGGGAATATCTATGCAGGTTATCGAGCACTTTTCTGGGAAGTTGCCCATATTTGGCGTTTGCCTTGGCCAGCAGTCGATAGGCGCGGTTTTTGGTGGTGACGTTGTGCGCGCCGAAAAAGTCATGCATGGAAAAACTAGCGCGGTTCATCACACGGGTCAGGGCGTTTTTAAAAATCTACCCAGCCCGTTTAATGCGACGCGGTATCATAGTCTTGTGGTGGCAGAAGCGTCTTTGCCCGAGTGTCTTGAGGTAACTGCATGGACTGAGACCCCCGATGGAGAGAGAGAGGCCATTATGGGGTTGCGACATCGTGAATTGGCAGTTGAAGGTGTACAGTTTCACCCGGAGTCAATTCTGTCCGAGCATGGTCACGCTTTGCTTCAAAATTTTTTGGACCGTTTATAACTCTGTGTCCAAACACCTAAAAACCGCAATAAGTTCAGGACTGAAATTGTAGTGATGAATACTAAGCAAGCACTGCACCATTTAGCCGACGGGCAATCACTAACAAGAGATGAAATGCGCGGGGTGATGACAGAAGTCATGACTGGCGCAGCGACACCGGCTCAAATTGGTGCACTTTTGATCGCCTTACGGATTCGGGGCGAGACCATTGATGAGATTGTTGGTGCCGCAGAGGTCATGCGCAGCCTTGTGACTCGAGTGCAGGTATCCCAAGAGCGTTTGGTAGACCTCGTAGGTACTGGGGGAGACGGCGCGAACCTGTTTAACGTATCCACCGCAGCAAGCTTTGTTGTTGCCGCCGCAGGGGGTCGAGTGGCAAAGCATGGCAATCGTTCTGTTTCAAGCTCAAGTGGCTCCTCCGATGTGCTGGAAACACTGGGAGCGCCCCTTGATCTTTCGCCCGCTCATATTGCTGAGAGTATTGAGACGGTTGGGTTGGGTTTTATGTTTGCGCCGGCGCACCATGGCGCCATGAAGCATGCGATAGGCCCCAGAAAAGATCTAGGAATGCGAACCTTGTTCAATATCCTAGGGCCGCTGACGAATCCGGCTCACGTAGAGCGTCAGGTTTTGGGGGTATTTGCTTCCCACCTTTGTCAATCGATAGCAGAGTCCCTCAGTAAATTGGGCAGTAAACATGCTCTGGTCCTCAGCAGTACCGATGGCCTCGATGAAATTTCTATTGCAGCACCCACTGCAGTTTGGGAGATGCGCGGCGGGGTGGTCGAGCGCTTTCAAATTGATCCCAATGACTATGGGCATGGCCATAAAAGCCTTTTGGGTTTGGAAGTTGCTTCAGCGCAGGAATCTGCCGACTTAATTAAATCAGCGCTATCTATGGCGACGGGTGAAGGGGCCGAGCGAGCACGCTCAATGATTGCCATGAATGCCGGTGCAGCAATTTATGTGTCGGGGGTTACCGAAACATTGAAGGCAGGGATTGCCGCCGCCGACGATGTGATTACTTCTGGGGCTGCCTTAGACAAACTCGACGCCTTTGTGGGCTTTACCAAGCAGTTGCGGATTGAAGCATCATGAGTAAAAAACTAGCCACCCCCACGGTACTTAAGAAAATTATTGATCGGAAAGTGGAGGAAGTGGGTGATCGTAAGCGCCGGCAAAATCTAGCGGCAGTGAAGGGCTTGGCCGCTGAAGCGTCATCGACTCGGGGCTTTATCAGGGCGTTACAAGGCCGCATCGGTGCAGGACGGTCTGCGGTGATCGCCGAGGTAAAAAAGGCAAGCCCGAGCAAAGGGATTATTCGCGAGGATTTTCGACCCGCAGCTATTGCTGCGAGCTATGAGGCGGGTGGGGCAGCCTGCTTGTCTGTGCTTACAGATATCGACTTCTTTCAAGGTGCCGATATTTATTTATCGGAAGCCCGTGGCGCCTGTGCCCTCCCAGTAATTCGCAAGGATTTCACCATTGACCCCTATCAAATATGGGAAGCTCGGGCACTCGGTGCCGATGCGATTTTACTGATTGTGTCCTGTCTTGAGCTCGCGCAGCTACAAGAGCTGTATGGCGTTGCCAAAGAGGCAGGGTTGGATGCGCTAATTGAGGTTCACGATCGTTCAGAGCTTGAGGAAGCTTTGCTATTGAAGCCTGACCTCATCGGCATCAACAATCGAGATTTGCACACCTTTGAAACTGACTTGGTGACGACCCTTAATTTGTTGTCGGATATTCCCGAGCATATTCAGGTGGTCACCGAGAGCGGGATTCATACGATGGCAGACGTGAATCGTATGCGAGCGGCCGGTGTGGACACGTTTCTTGTTGGAGAGGCGTTTATGAAGGCTACAGACCCAGGGACGGAACTGCGACGATTGTTTGCGCCTGCTTCGTGAGTTTTTGCTCAACATTTAAGGTCAGCACCAATATTTTTCAAATCTTAGCAGTTGCAGTAGGGGCGATCACTGCGTCTGGCCCCTTGGGGTTTGAAGCTGGTTGTTTGAGTAAAAGACGATTCATAGAGGCTTTGCCAAGATCCCAAGGCCTGAATGTAGTCGAATCTTTAGCTAGGCTTGGTGAACTCAAGTGGGAGTTTTTATTGCAGTTGAAAGAGATCTGGACGTCGTAATTTTAAAGCGGCACCAAATTCTTTAGCGCCTAGGGTCGTAAAGTGAGAATTATCAAAGTACAAAAGCTCACTGGTTTTGGACGATACAATATCGCACTGGTGAAAATTTTCACCGCATTGAGCCTCAAGCGTATCAACATAGTAGATGCCAAGGGCCGATAGCGTTGCTTCGTTAAAGGCATTTTGTAGCTTTTGGCTGAGCTGTTTCCGTTCAGGGAAAAAGGCTTGTGTGATGGCATATTTGTTTAAACCCTCGAGGCTTTTGTGCTCATGGGCAATTTGCAGCACGCTTTTTTTGAAGGTCAATCGAGGCCCCAATAGATAGATAGGTGCGTCTGTGGTTGACCTCAATGATTTGAGGAAGTCAAAGAGGTCTATTATCCATTCCCCGTTAAAGTCCTCATGTAAGTAGATTTTTTTGGCATCTTTGAGCAGTGGGCTGTTCAATAAGCTTCTTCGGTATGAATTACACATTGCATCATCGCTAGGTAGTGTGCCGACACCAAAATTGAAGCATTTGAAAGGCGTGATTATGGTGCGAAGGTTTCCGGGAAAACTATTTTGCCTGAGCGCATAAACAAGATCTTGGGCATGTGAGTTGCCTATGACCAAGACATACTCTGGGTTATCGTTGATTTGCAGCTTACTTTCATCATTACGGCCGAACTCGCTCCAATAGCGCTCTCGTTCCTGATAAAGGTCCTCTTGATTCATTTGTAGCGCGCCAGAGAAGCGGTCGGGGTAGCCATCGTGAGACAGGGTCATAGCGACCCCTGCCGTAAGCCCGGCGAGACTTAGCAACATCGCTAGCATAAAAACTTTGGGGCGGTAGATGGTATTGGCGGGGTTTCTAAAAGGGCCTTCAATAAGGCGATAGGAAATGTAGCCCAAGGTAATGGCGCTCACGAAAATCACCACACGAGTTATCGATCCATCAGGCTCGTTTGCAGTTCGTTGACTAAAAGCTATGAGAGGCCAGTGAATGAGGTAAATTGAATAAGACGCGAGCCCTATGTGTTTAAGAGGCACCCAAGTTAAAAAGCGGCTAAGCAACCTGGGTGGGGAGCTCAGTAGCAGCAATGCGACGCCAATAGTGGGGGGCAGGGACATCAATCCTGGGAAAGTCGTATTTTCATCGATTACAAAAAAAGAGCCGACGATCACTAGGGACCCTAACGCAGCGAGCGTCCCTGAGCCTATAGCATTGAGGCGTCGCTGTTGTGTGGCACCAATCTGGTAAGCCAAGCCGCCCATCAGGAACTCGTGAAAGCGAAAGGGTAGCAGGTAAAAAGCTGCGTCAGGTGCAGCCCTAGCTGCCCAGACGCTGCCGATGACTGAGGCGGTCAGCAGGGTGAGTAATGCCCAGCTCCGCCCTCCTGAGGTTAGGCCCTTGATAAGCCCAAGGAATAGTAGCGGCCAAACTAAGTAAAACTGTTCCTCTACTGCTAGGGACCAAGTGTGCAGCAAAATATTGCTTTGAGAGATATCTGAAAAGTACCCTGCAGTACTCCAGAAATAGATGTTGGAATAGAAGAACTCGCTGGCAATAACAGACTTTCCCAGCAATACCAAATCGTGGGGAGACAACACATAAAAGCCAATAATCATGGACATTAGCAATGTCATAACAAGTGCGGGCAGAAGCCGTCGAGCCCGTCGCAGATAGAAATTTGATACCGAAAACCTGCCGTTTTCAGCAAGCCGGCTGATTTGGCCGGTAATTAGAAAACCTGAAATAACGAAGAAAATATCGACCCCTAAAAACCCACCTTCAGCGCCAGGTGTGCTCAGGTGAAATAACAGTATCGCTAAAACAGCGATACCACGGAGTCCATCGATATGGGGAAGGTATAGTGTGCTCATAGTTTAGTGCAGCGGTTCAACTCTATGTAACGACGTCTGTTAGGGCGGCAGCTCTTCATTGCAAGGTCAATGGGTTCTTAGCAGTTGCCGTTTCTGGCCACCTCGATGCAGATAATGCCTGCATGAAAGCTGGCTGGCTATGTTGATGAGACTAGGGTCACTATCAAGGTCAGCTGGAGCACGTTTAAGTACGCTTTTGCAGAGGGTTATGGCTTTGTGAGCTATTCAGCCGGTAGGCGTGTCATTGCGTGCTTCGGGCTCAACCGCTTCACGGCCTTCGCTAGGCATAGGATCTTTGGGTTCTCGCAGCACCACAATGGTTTTGCCGGAAACTTCGATCAGTCCGTCTTGGCGCAGGGCTTTGAGTACTCGCCCGGCCATTTCCCGAGAACAGCCCACAATCTTCCCCAGTTCCTGGCGCGTAATACGAATCTGCATGCCCTCGGGGTGGGTCATGGCGTCGGGTTGGGTTGTTAAATCATTTAAGGTCTGAGCGATCCGGCCCGCGACATCCACAAAGGCAAGGTCAGTAAGCTTCCGGGTCGTAGTTCGCAGTCGATGGCCGATTTGAGTGGCCAGCACATACAGTATTTCAGGATAACTGCCCCGCACTTGATGGAAACGATCATAACTAATTCTGGCAACCTCGACGGGTACGCGAGCTACCAAATTAGCGGTGCGTGTTTCCTCACCAAATAAGCCCATCTCACCAAAAAAGTCTCCAGGGTTTAAGTAGCTCACCACCATTTCTTGGTGCGAATCATCGGCGTCGCCGTCAATAATGACAGCCACCGAACCTTCTAGAATTAAATAAATTGAATCGCTGGGGTCGCCCTGCTTCACAATGGCTTGACGTTGCTTAAAGGTAAGCCGCTCACATTGTCTTAGGAAATTTTCAGCCTCGGGGATTTGGCGCAGGACTTCAGCTTTCATTTTGGGATATTCCTCACAGTATCCGACTGGCAGTCTGAGCTATAAATTACCGTAGCTCAACGGCTAAATTTAAACAAAATAAGTCGTTGAGACCTCTTCGGTTAACAAAATCTAAAGACTTTTAAATGTTAGCTGCTCAGATTCTCTAAACAAAGTGTTCAACCTATGGCAGTTGCGGCGGAACTAGCGGGGCGCTACGAGACCTGAATCACAGTGCTTGATTTGCAGTTTGGGCTAACAACCCTTGGTGCTCAACCGCTAGTCAGGCCCTATGACGTTGGGTGTGGAAGTCGCTATCATGCGCCGTCGAAAACAATAGATAACGTTTTTTAAGGCATCAACGCGGAGTGTTAGAGCAATGAAGGGTACGGTGAAGTGGATGGATGGCGCGATGTTTGTAGCCGAGTCAGGCAGCGGACATACAGTGGTTATGGACGGTCCTGAGGACCTTGGCGGGCGCAACCAGTCTCTCAGGCCCATGGAAATGCTGCTTTTAGGTACCGGCGGCTGTGCCATTTACGACGTTATTGCCATGCTTAAGAAGGCGAGGCAGCAAGTGACGGATTGTCGCGTTGAGCTTCAGGCGGAGCGCGTTGATGCGGTGCCTGCAGTATTCGAGTCGATAAACTTACATTTCGTAGTGACGGGTCATGGCGTCAAGGAAAGCCAGGTTCGCCGTGCGGTCGAGCTCTCCGCAGAAAAATATTGTTCGGCTTCTATTATGTTGTCGAAGGCCGGGGTACAGGTATCCCACAGCTTCGCAGTGGAAGAAGCCTAGGTATCGCAGTGCTATGGTGATCGGGTAGAGAGATTAGATCCAGTAAGTGCTAGTAGTCATCAGTTTAGAGGCTCGAGTCATTGCGCTCTTCACCGGTTGCGGCAGTTCCAGGCCACCAGCCTTGAGGGCATTTTCTCCGTGGCGTTCTTCATCTTCGAGCATCGCTTGAAGGATGAGCTGCGACTTTCGATCGGTTTCAGGTAACGTTTTAAGATGACTACGTAGGTGGCTTGCAACACGCTCTTCGGTAGCGTGGACAAACCCCAAGCTAACGCTGTCGCCAACCAAGCCGGCAACCGCTCCCATGGCCAAAGAGGCACCATAAAAAAGCGGGTTGAGCACGCTGGGCCGAGTGCCCAGCTCTTCCAAGCGCTCTTCGCACCACACCAAGTGGTCGATTTCCTCTTGGGCGGCTTCTTGCATCTCTGTTCGGGTGCCGGCTGACTTAGCGGTCATTGCCTGCCCCTGATACAAAGCCTGAGCGCAAACTTCTCCTGTGTGATTTACACGCATGAGTCCTGCCGAATGCTTGCGCTCCCGCTCGGACAATTTGCTGTCACTGTGCCCAGCTGCAGGGGAGGGCCGCAATGCAGAGGCCCCCCGGCGTGAAAGCGTTTTGAGCATGCCATCAACTTCTACCAAGAGTCGGTCCACAGGGGTCAGTTCACGTTGGCTCATAACGAAGTGCTCTTCAATTGATGCCCCTACTCTAGCGATCTATTGCTCGCCAGCCAATATCGCGTCGTAGGGTTTTGCCTGGCCATTGAATTTTGTCGGCGGCAGCATAAGCTGACGCCTGTGCAGAACGAATATCGATCCCTAGAGCGGTAACACACAAGACCCTCCCCCCACTGGTGTGATAGGCGCCGTCTTTATTTTCGGTGCCAGCGTGAAAAACCTTCACCCCATCAGTGTCAGCGTCGGTCAGTCCCTCAATAATTGCGCCCTTGGGGTAGCTTCCCGGATAGCCCTCGGCAGCAAGTACGACACCCAAAGCAGCTCGGTCATCCCACTCGGCGGCTGTGGCGCTCAAATTCCCAGCAAGTGCGGCTAGGCACAGGGCATCGAGGTCGCTTTGCAGCCGCATCATAATGGGCTGTGTCTCTGGGTCCCCAAAACGGCAATTAAATTCGATCACACGGGGGTTACCCGCGTCGTCGATCATGAGCCCCGCATATAAAAAGCCGGTGTAGGGCATGCCATCCGCAGCCATTCCCACCAATGTTGGGTTGATGACCTCCTGCATAATGCGTTCATGAATGGTCGGCGTCACCACCGGCGCTGGCGAATAGGCGCCCATCCCGCCGGTGTTTGGGCCTGTGTCGCCTTCGCCAATACGCTTGTGGTCCTGACTACTGGCCATAGGCAACGCGTGTTGACCATCGGCAATCACGATGAAGCTGGCTTCTTCGCCCGCTAGAAATTCCTCTATGACTACTCGGCAACCTGCCTCGCCAAAGGCATTGCCCGACAGCATATCGGTGACTGCTTCTTCAGCTTGCGCCAGTGTTTCGGCGACAATGACGCCTTTTCCCGCCGCGAGACCGTCTGCCTTTATTACTATGGGTGCGCTATGAGCGCGCAGGTAGGCTAAGGCGGGCTCAAGCTCGGTGAAGTTTGCATAGGCGCCGGTTGGAATATTGTGACGGGCCAAAAAATCCTTGGTGAACGCTTTGGAGCCCTCTAATTGCGCCGCCGCTTTACTGGGTCCAAAGCAAGCCAGCCCACGAGCTGTAAAGTCATTAACAACTCCACCCACCAAAGGCGCCTCAGGGCCGATCACTGTCAGGGCAATGTCATGACTCTCGGCAAAGCTCGCCAATCCGTCAAAGTCCATGACGTCCAATGCTACGTTTGTGACCCCAGGCTCCCCCGCTGTCCCCGCGTTACCCGGTGCCGCATAGACACGATCAACGTGGGTCGCTTGGGCAAGCTTCCAGCACAACGCATGCTCGCGGCCACCACTGCCCACAACCAGAATATTCATCTTCAGGCTCCTCGTTGCCGTTTAGTGACGGAAGTGCCGCATGCCAGTGAAGACCATCGCCATACCGGCCTCGTCCGCGGCGGCAATAATTTCTTCATCGCGAATTGAGCCGCCGGGTTGAATCACCGCAGCGATGCCGCGTTCGGCAGCATTGTCGATGCCATCGCGAAAAGGGAAAAACGCATCAGATGCCATGATGGCACCCTGAACCTCCAGGTTGGCATGCTCGGCTTTAATAGCCGCGATGCGCGCAGAATTGACTCGGGACATTTGCCCTGCACCAACGCCAATCGTTCGGTTGTTGGCCGCATAAATGATGGCATTCGACTTCACAAATTTGGCTACTTTCCAGGCAAACAGTAAATCGAGCCACTCCTGCTCGGTCGGTTGGCGCTGACTGACCACTTGCAGGTCGTCTCGCTTGATCATGCCGTCATCACGATCTTGTACCAACAACCCTCCGTTGACGCGCTTGAAGTCTTGGGCGCCGACGGGGGAGGCCCAGTGGCCCGTTTTAAGAACGCGGATATTCTTCTTCTCTGCAATTACCGGCAATGCTGCGGCATTGACCTCTGGAGCAATAATGACCTCAACAAATTGTCGATCAACAATGGATTGCGCCGTGGCTGCGTCTAATTCGCGATTGAACGCAATAATCCCACCAAAGGCAGATTCGGGGTCAGTGTTGAAAGCTAGGTCGTAGGCCTCACCGAGAGAGCTGGACACAGCAACGCCACAGGGGTTGGCGTGCTTCACAATGACGCAGGCAGGCTCTTCGAAGTTTTTGACGCATTCCAAAGCGGCGTCAGTATCTGCAACGTTGTTATAGGACAGGGCTTTTCCTTGCAGCTGAGTGGCGGTGGCTATACCAACTTCTTTGGGGGTGTGCTCTTTGTAAAAAGCCGCCTGTTGGTGAGGATTCTCGCCGTAGCGCATGGTTTCGGCTTTGACGAGCTGAAGGTTCAAGGTGCGAGGGAAACCCTCGCTGCCGTTGCCTAACTGTTGGCCAAAATAATTGGCAATTGCGCCGTCGTAATGCGCTGTGTGTTCAAAGGCTTTAATAGCAAGATCAAAGCGGGTTTCGTGTCTGATAGCGTTATTGTTGGCGTCGAGCTCCTCTATTAGGCAGGCATAGTCTCCGGCGTCGACGACAATGGTCACGTCACGATGGTTCTTTGCCGCGGCACGGACCATGGTGGGTCCGCCGATATCGATGTTCTCAATCGCATCTTCGAGACTACAGTCTGGGCGCGCAACGGTGGCTTCGAAGGGGTATAGGTTCACCACCACCATATCGATAGGGGCAATATTATGGCTGGCCATAACGCTATCGTCTGTACCGCGACGGCCCAAAATTCCGCCATGAATGGTGGGATGCAGCGTTTTAACCCGTCCGTCCATCATTTCGGGAAAGCCGGTGTGGTCAGAAACTTCGGTAACGGGCAGCCCTGCTTCCCGGAGCAGCTTGCAGGTTCCTCCAGTAGACAGTAACGCCACGTCACGATCGATGAGAGCCTGAGCGAAATCAACGATGCCGGTCTTGTCAGAAACACTGATTAGGGCGCGGCGTACAGGGGCTAGGTGTGACTCAGTCATAATATGAAGGGTCCTAAAGGAAAAGGTTAAATACTTTAAATGAGGTGGTACTGGCGGAGCTTTTTGCGCAGCGTGCCTCGGTTAAGGCCTAGCATAGTGGCTGCTTTACTTTGGTTGCCCCCTGTCTCCTGAAGCACCGCACGAAACAGCGGTTCCTCCACCTGAGCAAGAACCAATGCGTGCAGATCAGTGCAGGTTGCGCCATCAAGTTGCTCGAAATAATGGGTAATGCTCTCCTTGGCACTTTCGCGAAGGGGGCGTGGTGGGGTGGTTTTTTTATCGGAGGTCACGCGGCGAGTTCGTTATTTTGGCAGGGAGATAAGCTATTGCTGTCAAGACAGTCTCGCTCAAGAGTTTGGAGCAGCATCTGCTGAGCTTCGGTATTTTCCAGGGCGTTAAAGTGTCGCTTCCAACCAGAAAGCGTCTTGGGGAGCTCTGTTTCGATGGCATCAAAAAACCAGCCCACGTGCTTTCGAGCGATTCGAACACCCATAAAATCGCCGTAAAAGTCATGCAAGGCTGTAAGGTGTCTGCGCATTTGCAGAAAGCGCTCAGCGTGCGAGGGCTGCACCGCACTTCCTCCAGATAAGGCTTGGGCGATGGCGCCGGGCAGCCAGGGGCGGCCTAGGGCGCCACGGCCAATCATGACCCCTGAGGCACCGGTTTGCTGCAGCACTTCGAGGGCCTTTGCTGATGTTGCGATATCGCCATTGGCCAACACGGGGATGCCCACTGCATCTACAATAGCCCCAATGGTCTGATATTCCGCCTCACCTTTAAACCGATCGGCTCTGGTTCTTCCGTGGACAGTGAGCAACTGAATACCCGCATCCTCAGCAATTTTTGCGATAGCAACCCCGTTGCGCTGTTGGGGTGAAACGCCGGTGCGAATTTTGAGGGTTACCGGCACATCAACGGCAGAAACCACGGCAGTTAAAATTTCCGCAACCCGTCGTTCATCGGCTAAAAGAGCTGAGCCCGCGGCCTTTTTGCATACTTTCTTCGCAGGGCAGCCCATATTGATATCAATAATATCGGCGCCGTCATCGGCGTTGAGCCGTGCGGCTTCGGCGAGTTGCAGGGGCTCGCTGCCAACAATTTGAACTGATCGGAGCCCACTTTGGGCATTATGGCAGCGGCGCAGAGATGATTTGCGCGATGTGATGAGAGTTGGGTCGGAGGTAAGCATTTCGGCCACAGCCATGCCGGCGCCTAAATTAACGCATAGCTCTCGCAACGGTAGGTCGGTGACCCCAGCCATGGGTGCGAGCACCACTGGGTTCGCTAACCTTAAGGCGCCAATGTGCAATCCCGCAGGCATAGGCCTGAGATTTTCTGCCGCATTGTGCATAGACGGGCGGGTTGCTTTTGGAGTTGGCGTATTAGCCACTAACACTCACCAGGGCGCTAACTGGGGCTGAGAATCATACAGCGCAATGGCCAAAGGATGAAGTGGAAAGGTTAAATTTTGACCAGTTGTTCGACGCAAGCCCAACAATACCGGTCAGATTAATTGGGCCAAACGGAGATCTTCATTTATGTCAATCCATTAGACAGGTCGAGTCGTATGGTTCAGAATGTGTCGAAAAGCAATATAACTGACGTGAACTAGCAGCGAATTGTCGAGATGTCTGATATTTTGTTAATCAACGGGCCCAACCTGAATTTGTTGGGGTCACGAGAACCCGATCGTTACGGGAGCGAATCTCTTGAGACGATAACGGCTAGGCTGTGCGCAGAGGCAGAGCGTGCAGAGGTTTCTATTTCCTGCGTTCAAAGTAACGCAGAGCACGAGTTAATAGACGTAATTCACAATGCCCCTGCGGCCGAAACGCGTTTTATTATTATTAACCCTGCGGCATTAACCCATACCAGCATTGCATTGCGCGACGCCCTGCTAGGGGTAGCTATACCGTTTATTGAGGTGCACATATCCAACGTACATGCTCGGGAAGCTTTTCGTCAGCACAGCTACCTTTCCGATATTGCCGAGGGTGTCATCTGCGGCTTGGGCAGTTTCGGTTACGACTGCGCCCTTGCCGGGGCACTAAAAAAACTTTCTCCAAATCTTAAGCCTGCTTGAGGATCGTTGCTATGGATATCCGTAAAGTTAAAAAATTGATTGAGCTGTTGGAAGAGTCAGATATTGATGAAATTGAAATTATTGAAGGCGAGGAGTCGGTTCGCATAAGCCGTAACAGTCATGCCGCCCACTCGGGTGCAAACTATGCGCCACCGGTTGCCATGCCTGCGCCGATGGCAGCTGCGCCAGCCCCGGCGGCTGCGCCTGCAGCGGCTGAGCCAGTAGCAGAGACGATCTCCACAGATAACGCAGTCTTGTCTCCAATGGTGGGCACGTTTTATCGCTCTCCCAGCCCAGAGGCAGGTGCTTTCATCGAAGTGGGTCAAACGGTGCGCGTCGGTGATGTGCTGTGCATTGTTGAGGCCATGAAGATGATGAATCAGATCGAGGCCGACCGAGCCGGTACGGTGACGGCTATTCATGTTGCAGATGGCGAGCCCGTAGAATTTGACCAACCCCTCATCACCATTGCCTGACCCTGTAGGTAGCCCTTTGCGCTACCGACCGCGAGGAATCATTTGATGTTAGAGAGAGTTTTGATCGCCAATCGCGGCGAAATTGCCCTGCGAATTTTGCGCGCATGCCGAGAGCTAGGCATTAAGACCGTTGCGGTTCACTCCACGGCTGATCGTGAGCTGAAACATGTCCGTCTTGCTGATCAGGCGGTTTGTATTGGGCCGCCAAATTCAACGCTGAGTTATTTAAATGTGCCTGCGATTATCAGTGTCGCTGAGGTGACTAATTCCGATGCGATTCATCCCGGTTACGGGTTTTTATCGGAGAATGCCGATTTTGCAGAGCAGGTCGAGAAAAGCGGCTTTGTATTCATTGGTCCGACCGCAGAAACCATTCGCCTGATGGGTGACAAAGTGTCGGCGAAGCATCAAATGCAGCGCTCTGGGGTGCCTACGGTGCCAGGTTCAGAGGGGGCTATTCCAGAAGATCCCGACGAGATTTTGCGTATTGCCCGTGATATTGGTTACCCCGTCATTGTCAAAGCCGCTGCGGGTGGCGGCGGGCGCGGCATGCGGGTGGTTCACAACGAGGAAGTGTTGCTTAGCTCCATTCAAGTGACTCAGTCAGAGGCCAAGGCGGCCTTTGGATCGCCAGTGGTGTACATCGAAAAATTCCTTCAACGACCCCGTCACGTGGAGATTCAGGTGCTTGCCGATGGTCAAGGCAATGCCATTCACTTGGGCGATCGTGATTGCTCGTTGCAACGCCGACACCAGAAAGTTATTGAGGAGGCTCCAGCGCCTGGTATCGACGACAAGCTGCGCGCTGAAATCGGTGATGCCTGTGTCAAGGCCTGTATCGATATTGGTTATCGCGGAGCGGGCACCTTTGAGTTTTTGTACGAGGACGGCGGTTTTTATTTCATCGAAATGAATACGCGGGTTCAGGTAGAACATCCAGTTACCGAGATGATCACAGGGGTGGATATTGTCAGAGAACAATTACTCATTGCCTCTGGCGAGAAGCTTTCGATTCGTCAGGAAGATGTGGTGTTTAATGGCCACGCCCTGGAGTGCCGAATCAATGCCGAAGACCCCAGAAATTTCTTGCCCTCTCCCGGTAGGATCAACACCTTTCATGCCCCGGGTGGTCCGGGGGTTCGGGTGGATTCCCATGTTTACAGCGGTTACACGGTGCCACCTCACTACGACAGCTTAATTGGCAAGTTGATTACCCACGGAGATACCCGCGCCGGGGCGCTCGTTAAAATGCGGCAGGCTCTCGATGAATTGGTTGTTGAGGGAATCCGCACCAACGCCGCGTTGCATCGTGAGCTGGTGGTTGACCCCTCGTTTATGGCGGGTGGCGTCAGCATTCACTATCTCGAGAGTAAGCTGGAACACGAGCATTGACCGACGCCGGCTGGCAAGAGCTCAGGTTCAATACCACGCCCCACCACATCGACAGTCTTGAGGAATGGTTGTTCGAGCAGGGGGCCCTCGCGGTTACTCTTGAGGACAACGCCGATGAGCCGCTGCTTGAGCCGGGGCCTGGTGAGACCCCCCTTTGGCAAAATATCAAACTGGTAGCGTTATTCGAAACGGGCCTCGATCTTTCTCTCATTCTGGCTAATGTGCCATCACAGTGGGTGACCGCGCTGGCGGCGGAAGCCAAATTTGTTCCTGATCAAGACTGGGAGCGCGCGTGGATGGCAGACTTTGAACCTTTACAGATGGGTAATCGGCTTTGGATCTGCCCGAGTTGGTGCGAGCCCCCCGACCCTAACGCCGTTAACATAAATTTGGATCCGGGGCTTGCCTTTGGCACTGGAACACATCCCACCACGGCTATGTGCCTAGCTCAGCTCGATGCCAGTATTGAGCCCGGTGTGGACCTTATAGATTACGGCTGTGGCTCTGGCATTTTGGCGATTGCCGGTCTCAAGCTGGGAGCTTCCAAAGCCTTTGCTGTCGACAATGATCCGCAAGCGGTAACCGCCACACTAGATAACGCGCAGCGAAATGCCATTGCCAAGGAGCAGCTTGAGGTGTTTTTGGTGTCCCAAGCAGATGCCAAGGTGCGCCTGCGACCCGTTGATCTGGTGATAGCCAATATACTTGCAGGCCCTTTGGCGGCATTGGCACCAACGTTGATTGATTTGATAAAGCCCGGGGGCCGTTTAATTTTAGCGGGGCTGCTCAGTGAACAGGCAGCGGGCCTTATTGACACCTATAAACCTTGGGTGGCTCTAACTGCAGTGGAAGAAAAAGAGGGTTGGACGCTATTAGCAGGTGAAAAGCTGCCCCAGTGAGTCTTAAAGGGTTTATTTATTTCGTTGATCGATCCCGTCCATGAGACTTTTAACGGATCGCCTTGGGAAATAGTCAGTCTGCTTCCGTCCCAACAGCCAAGCTGGCAAAGCCCTAGGCTAGTGAATGCACCTTGTAAAACATTGATCATGTTGCGCGTGTTTGGCGATTAATAGCGCTGCGCTAGCCTTGCGCCAATAACTCGCGCAGGTCTATTAATGAGGCGTTTGCTCGTGAAATATAATTGGCCATGACCAAAGAGTGGTTAGCCCATAGGCCAAAGCCCGAGCCATTGAGAATTATGGGGCTCCAGACAGTTGCCTGTGTTGCCTCTAGCTCTCTAATGATCTGCTGCAAACTGACTCGAGCATTCTTCTTTTCCAAAACGCTGGCAAAATCGATTTCAGCACCTTTTAAAAAATGGATTAACGCCCAAGCCGCCCCGCGGCTTTCATAAAATACATCGTCAACTTCTGACCATGGCGTTTTTATCTCCTCGTCCTCGGGATCATTGGTTGAGGCAGTCGCAGTAGGGTCCCCTGCTAGATCAGTATTGAGACGTCGCTGCCCCACACTCGCCGATAAACGCTGGGAGAGGCTGCCCAGACGCTTTTCAATCATCCCCAGCCAAAAGCTCAAGTTGTCGGCTCGGGCATAAAATTGCGCGCCTTCAGATCCTGTCTCAGGCAGACGGGCTAAATAGGCCTTAAGGTATTTATTGGCGCTGCGGTACTCCCGTTCCGATGCAGGGAGTATCCAGCTGTCCGACTGGAAGTTGATTCTTGGTTCAGCGAGGGTCAAATCGACATCTTCGCGAGACTGGCTTTGCGATCGACTTAAGACCTCGCGCAGTGCTCTGGCAAGATCTCGAGACTGCACGAGCACGCCATATTCCCAGTTGGGCATGTTGTCCATAAACAAGCCTGGAGGCAGTAAATCGTTATGGATGTAGCCCCCGTCTTTTTCCAACAGGGTATCAATGACCTCGATCAGCGCAAGTGTAGTAGCACTACCGGGTACTAGGGGTTGCCCAGTGGTTGCCGCGTAGTTTTGGGTCTCAGTGTGCATATCAAAAGCGGATGGTGTGGCGCTCCACCAGACACCAAGCACAATGACGACAACCACATAGAGGGCACCGACACCGGCAACTATCTTACCCATAGCACTGTCTGTCTTTGGAAAACCGGACAAAACCAAAGAGTCTTTGGTTTGCTGCAAAAAAGTGCGAATCCGGGCGATTACAGACATCAGGCTGATTTCCTTAATGATGGTGATGGGTCGTGCTATCGGCATCCCGTTGCACGCTCGCGGTCGCGCAGGTTCTATCCTCGCCGCTTAGCACACAAATTTCCACCTCGGAGCCTTTGACGGGCATTGTTTTGATGCCCATTAGCATCAGATGCAGTCCTCCGGGCTTAAGCTCCAGCACCTCACCGGGCGCAAGTGTCATGTTGGTAACGGCGACCATTGTCATACGATCCCCAACTTGGCGGCTTTCGTGCAGTGTTGTTTCGGTTGCAATAGTCGAACTGACACCCGTTATGGTCAAGGGAGCCGCGCCCAGATTAGACAGCTGACCATAGGCGGCGGTCATTGTTTGAGTGGGGGGCATGGCGCGGACCCAAAGTTGCTCGAGGCTCAATTGGGCGACGGCTATTGGGCTCATCAAAGCATTGAGTGCCAAAACCAGCCAACCGGTTTTCAGGTGTCGCGAAAAACGGGCGACTTTATTACTGAGTGAAGCGGAGGTGGTCATTTTGTATTTCCTACAATGGACACGCGATCAAGAGCATCTCGCACGATCCCCGGTGTGAGTAGTTGGGGCAATATAAAGGGCGCGTCATTGGGTGGGTACATGACATAAAGGGGAATTCCACTGCGACCGTGACTATTCACAAAAGCCCCAATGACTGGGTCATACTGAGTCCAGTCAGCAACCATATAAACAACGCCGCGTTCTTCAAAAGCCGCGATCATCGCGTCGGTAAATAAGACCGCCTGCTCATTAGCCAGGCAGGTAATACACCAGTCGGCGGTCACATCGACAAAGACGGGAACGCCCTCGTCACGCAAACCTTGAAGCGTGGCTTCTGACCACGCTACCGTACCTTCGCGCCTAGCTTCAGTTCCAGCGTCTGCTGCAGGCCCTCGTAGGGTTGCAAGAAACAGCGCGAGGCAAATGCACAATAACGCGGTGAAGCGGCGAAGGTGACTGCCACGGTAAAGCCACAGGCCCAATGCCAGCATGACCAACCCACCCAGCGCCGTCGCCATGGTATCGACCCCGGCTTGCTTCCCAGCTACCCAAAGAAGCCAAACCGCCGTGGCATAGAGGGGGAAAGCCAGAAACTCCTTGAGAGTTTCCATCCAAGCACCGGGTCGGGGCAAAACTCGTCGTGCTAGGGTGCTATAGCTCAGCAGCACCATGGGGCTTGCCATACCCAGCCCCAAAGCGGCAAAGACTGACAGAGCGATTGGGGCTGGTTGAGTCAGGGCGAAGCCCAAAGCCGAACCCATAAAAGGCGCCGTGCAAGGGCTGGCCACCACGACGGCAAGCACTCCCGTGAAAAAGCTGCCGCGGTTACCGCCTTGGCTGGCAAGATTGCCACCGAGATTCATTAAATTACCACCAAATTGCACCATACCTGACAGCGATAAGCCCATTGCCGTGAACAGGTAAGCGAGGGCGATGACGAAGCCCGGTGATTGCAGATGAAACCCCCAGCCTATGGCGGAGCCCATACTTTGCAATGTCATCAAGACGCTGGCGACTGCAACAAAACTGACAACCACACCGATGAGATACCACCAGGTGTGCCGGTGATGGGTGCTGGGATCCCCGGTGGCAAATCCCAAAACTTTGAGAGATAGAATTGGGAAAACGCAAGGCATGGCATTTAATATGACCCCCCCCATGAAGGCGAAAACCAACGCTAGCCACAACGATGGATCGGAGCGGCTATTTTGTAGATCTCCAGATTTTGCAGCCACACTCGCGGGTGTGGTAGCCAAAGCAGTGCTGCCATCGTTTACCTCGACGCCGCCACTTTGGCCATTGACGATAAAGTGTTCCGTGTGTGGCGGGTAACAGAGTCCGGCATCGGCGCAGCCTTGAGACGTTATTGATAGCCGCGCCTCGGAAAATTCCTGGTCGGCTAGCAGCCGGATATCGGCATAGTTGTAGTAAACACTGACATCACCAAAAAATTCATCGTTCTTGTCTAGCGCGGGGGAAAATTCGAAGGTGGTATTTATAACCCCCTGTTCGTTCTGTAACTGGGCCTTAAATCGATGCTGATAAAGGTAATAAGCATCTTCAATTTGCCAGTACAAACGAATCTCTTGCTCGGATACGACCTCCACTTCCAGCTGATAGGCCTCTTCAACCGGCAAAAATGCATCAGACTGCGCGACCAGTCCGCTTAACCCTTGGCCCTGCGTCAGCAGTGGTAAACCAAGCAGAAGTCCCAGAAAAAAAACTTGAGGCTTGAACATTGCCATGAACGAGTTAGCTCTTTTCTTCGTAGCGAAGGCGGGTGCCTGTGTCTAGGGACAGCCGAATTTCCTCGGGGCTCAGCTCCTCAGGAAAATAGACTCCTGAAACTTTGGCGTCCATCAAACTTGCTCCCCGAAGATTGGTCTCGCGAAAATCGATGCCGGAGAGATCGGCGTTGCGAAAGTAGGCATTAGAAAAATCTAATCCTGCTGCGTTTAATTTGCGAAGATCACGACCTCGATAATCGCCACTTACGAGATGGCTGGTATCCATGGTGTCACGACTTGCATTGAAGGCATCAACGTCCTCGTGTCGCAACATTTGATAAAGCGGGTCGGGCTTAATGGCAGGCTTGGTGGTGTTTTCAGTCATAGTTTCGGTTTCATCCTTAAATCTGCAACGTAAATTCTTAACTTCGGCAGTGGCTGCTTAATCGCCAAAAAATTCGCGGCGCAGTTCGGAATAACCCTCGGCCTGCAAGCGCGGTCCAAAATATTTTACGACTTCTCCGGCGGCGCGGACTGCAAATTTTCCAGCTTGTCCGAAACCTTCACCGCGTGACAGGGCGTACAAAAAAGCCCCTGCAAACATGTCTCCGGCACCATTGGTATTTAGGGCCTCCACGGAGACTGCGTTAATTGTAAAGGATTCATTTCCATCGAAAGCAATGGCGCCCTTGGCTCCCAATGTCACAACGAAGCTTTTGGCGACCTTTTTGATGGCTTCCATAGCGTCATTTAAATCAGAAGTGCCCCCCCACTCGAGGGCCTCGGCTTCATTGCAGAAGACTAAATCGACACCGTTGCCAACCAGCTGCTCCATGTTGTCTCGGAAGTACATGACCATGCCCGGGTCGGAAAAGCTAACCGCGGTTTTTACGTTATTAGCCTCGGCAACCTTTCGAGTGTGCAGCGCTGCTTCGTGCCCGGTGGGGGATGTGACGAGGTAACCTTCTAAATAGACCCAATCGGATGCCGCAATCGCCTGATCGTCGACCTCAGCGATAGACAAAGTCTCTGACACCCCTAAAAAGGTGTTCATACTGCGCTCGGCATCTGGAGTAATAAGCACCAGGCATTTTCCCGTAGTCCCACCGCCGCGCTTATCCTTAAGGCTGTGGGCAACGCCAGAGGCCTCGAGATCGGCGAGATAAATATCACCGTCGGCATCGTCAGCCACTTTGCAGCTCATAAACGTGGGAGCGCCAAATAAAGCGGTTGCAATCATGCTATTGCCAGCGCTGCCCCCGGAAGCGTGGTTGGCGCCAACCAAATGGCCTTCTAGGTGGCTTAACAACTCTGCTTGACGGTCTGGATCAACCAGGGTCATGACACCTTTTTCTACGGCCATCGCGCCTAATTCGTTATCGTTGACTTGGATTTCGGTGTCGACCAATGCGGCCCCGATGGCATAAACAGAATACTGCGTCACTGGTGTTGTCCTTGGATAATGAAGATGTTGTGCTGATGATAACCGATGTGTTTGCTTAAGACTCCGTAACAACAAGGTATTGCTGTCATCTTCACATTTCCAGTGGCAGCAGCGCGCATTGGTCAAGGCGTGTAGACTTGTCCCACTTGCCCGCAACTCAGAAATTTTTAAGTCGAGTTTTCTTGCCGCAATTCATCCGACAGAGATACTAGTGCCCTTGGTCTACCAACAGCTTTTGCCACGCTTGCAGCAGTATGAAAAGCCAAGCCGAACCTACGGTGAGGTCGCGAGTCGCGCCGCGGTTGCTATTGTTTTGCATGAGTGTGACGAGGAACTGTGTTTGCTGATGATTCGTCGTGCCAAACGTGAGGGCGATCCCTGGTCCGGACACATGGCGTTTCCTGGAGGCCGGCGAGACCCTGAGGACATCGACGATCGCTTTTGTGCAGTCCGTGAGACCCGTGAAGAAATTGCTCTAGATCTTGATGCACTAGGTCTAGCCGTGTGTGCCCTCGGTGAGGTCAACACCGGTTGGCGAGCTGACCGCCCGGAAATGTTGGTGGCACCTTTTATTTACAGGGTCGAGACATTGCCCGAACTTGACTTGAACTATGAAGTCGACGGGGTGGTCTCAGTTCCCTTGAGTTTCTTAATGGATCGCAATAACCGCGTTCCCCTAAAGTGGGAGTGGCGCGGAACACAGGTAGAGTCCGACTCGTATCTTTTCCGGGACAACCGTATTTGGGGCTTATCTTTGATGATGATCGACGAATTGATTGAGGCGGTTGAGCAATAGTTAAGGTGGGGTGCTAGGCTCGGGGACCTCGATTAAAAGCGTGTCCTGCCCGCGTAGAAAACTGCGGGTGTTTAGCATCAATGCCCGGGCCTCGGGGTTCTCTTGAGCCGCATTTTTCAAGGTTTCTACTCCAACGTTGCCCAGTAAATGGCTGCGAAGTAAATCGGTTAAAACCGGGTTCATGTCAGGGTCAAAGTCCCAGCGGGGTGTTCCGGGGATAAGATTGCCACTAACAGTGCCGCCATGCGCCTGAAGAAAATAACCGCCGCAGCTGGAGAGTATCCAGTCATCGAGGCGTCCGTAGCTGATATTTGGTGTCGTAGGATCGAAGGCATTTTGCGGCAGCTTATCTATGTGTTGAAGAGCAAGCACCCAGCGGCTACCCAAGGGGAAGTTTTTGATATCGGGTCGACAATAGTCTCTGGCCTTTAACCACACGCGCACACTGGTGTGCCAGTCAGGTCCGCGTAGTATTTCTTCAATGGCAAAATCTGCCGCATTGCCCCGGTGCTCGGTTACAGCTCCAAGCATAATGAGGTCGGCGTTGTTGGCGATTTCGGTGAAACTGCCCTCCCAGAGACAGGTGCAGGTGGCGATCGGATTCTCTTTTAGGCCCTCACCGGCTAACCCGATGTGAGCCCAGAAAAGCGCCACGACAGCGAGGGCGTGTTCCAAGACAGCGATCGTTGCTAGTAGCCCACGGGTCACGGCGATCAGCCCTGCTCTGAGATCACTTTTTCAGCAGTCGCGCGGCTGCCAGAGCAAAATAGGTCAAGATGCCATCGGCGCCGGCGCGCTTAAAGGCTAACAAAGACTCCAGCGTCACAGCGTCGCGGTCCAGCCAACCCTGAGCGAAGGCCGCTTGATGCATGGCGTATTCGCCACTGACCTGATACGCGAAGGTTGGAGCGCGCAGTTCATCTTTGACCCGGCGCACCACATCAAGGTAGGGCATACCCGGCTTTACCATAATCATGTCGGCTCCCTCGTGAAGGTCTAGGGCACACTCATGTATGGCCTCGTTCACGTTGGCAGGATCCATTTGATAAGTTTTCTTATCACCGCCCTTAAGGTTCCCTGCCGAGCCCACGGCATCGCGAAATGGGCCATAGTAACTAGAGGCATATTTGGCAGCATAGGCCATGATTAACGTATTGACGTGACCGGCATGTTCCAGAGCGCTTCTGATCGCCCCGACCCTACCATCCATCATATCGGAGGGGGCGACACAGTCAGCCCCCGCGGCAGCATGGGAGAGTGCTTGTTTGACCAGCGTCTCAGTCGTAGTGTCGTTAAGTACATAGCCTTTGTCATCAATAATGCCGTCTTGGCCATGAGTGGTGTAAGGGTCGAGGGCGACGTCAGTCATGATGCCGAGTTCTGGCACAGCGTTTTTGAGTGCTGCGACAGTGCGCTGTACTAAACCGTTGGGATCCCAAGCGGCTTCAGCAAGCAGCGACTTGTATTCGGGCCCCACGACAGGAAACAATGCAAAAGCTGACACGCCAAGGTCAACCGCTTCCCGAGCTTGCTCAATCAAAAGATCAACGCTGAGTCGCTCGATACCTGGCATTGAAGCAATGACTTCTGTTTGTTGCTCGCCTTCTAAAACAAATACCGGATAAATAAGATCTTGCGGCGTCAGCGTATTTTCGGAGACCAACGCTCGAGAAAACGGCTGTGCTCGGAGGCGGCGCAGTCGGGTTTGGGGGAACGGTCCTCTTGCGGTGGTCATACTGATCTCCTCACAAACTGGCAAATGCTTTCGCAGCGGCGTCGATGGTGGCTTCAATATCAGCATCAGTGTGTGCTGAAGACATAAAGCCCGCCTCGAAGGACGCGGGGGCCAAATAAATGCCGCTGTCGAGCATGCTGTGGAAAAACTGGCTGAAACGCTCGGTATCGCTATTGATTACCTGGGCGTACTGGGTCACCTTGGGTTCGTCGGTGAAGAAGCCACCGAACATGGTGCCCGCATGATTGGTAGTAAAGGGAATTCCGGCTTTATCTGCGGCGCCTTGCATACCCTGTACAAGCTGTTCGGTATGTCGGAAAGGGGCCTCATAAAAGCCGTCGCGGCCAATAATTGTCAGGCAGGTGAGCCCTGCGGCCATGGCAACCGGGTTGCCTGACAAAGTGCCCGCTTGATAAACCGGTCCTAGAGGCGAGATGTGCTCCATAATATCTCGCCGGCCGCCAAAAGCTCCAACGGGCATGCCGCCGCCGATAACTTTTCCGAAACAGGTGAGGTCAGGGGTTATACCCAACCAGCCTTGAGCGCATTGCGTGCCGAATCGGAAGCCAGTCATTACCTCGTCGAAAATCAAGATCACGCCATGTTGCGTGCAAAGTTCGCGGAGTGTTTCGAGGAAACCCGGCTCGGGCAGGATGCAATTCATGTTGCCGGTTATGGGTTCAATAATGACGCAGGCGAGTTCAGAACCCATCTTCTCAAAGGCGACTCCCAGTGCGTCGGTATCATTAAAGGGCAGTGTAATTGTGTGCTGCGCTAAAACCTCAGGAACTCCGGGAGAACTAGGCACACCGAAGGTAAGGGCACCCGACCCTGCTTTTATAAGCAACGAGTCAGAATGACCGTGGTAACAACCTTCAAACTTGACGATTTTATCCCGCCCGGTTGCCCCTCGTGCTAACCGAAGCGCACTCATAGTGGCTTCAGTGCCCGAGCTGCACATGCGAACCAGCTCTACACTGGGAACATAATCAATGATCAGTTCAGCGACTTCGCACTCTATTTCCGTGGGGCAACCGAAACTCAAGCCGGTTTCGGCGGCTTTAATAACGGCTTCACGAACTTCAGGATGATTGTGTCCCATGATCATGGGGCCCCATGACAGCACGTAATCAATATAGCGCTGGCCGTCTGCGTCCCAGATATAGGCGCCGTCAGATCGATCCATGAAGCGGGGGGTTCCCCCTACAGCCTTAAAGGCGCGAACCGGTGAGTTAACTCCTCCGGGTATCGTATTTTTGGCGCGCTCGAACAGTGCTTCAGATCGGTTCATAACAACTCAGCTTTGTTTGCATTAGAGGTGCCATATTATCGCAGGGCTGGACGCGTCCAGAAAGTACTCAATTAAAACGGCCGCAGGTAAACTAGGCTAACAATGGCGAACAACACCAAAACCGGGGCTTCATTGAAAAATCGATAAAAAACATGGGATTTATTGTCTTCGCCACGGTTAATGCGCCCCATATAGATACCGCATTGGACATGATAGGCAATTAATAGGGCCACGCCGCCCAGCTTAAGCTGCATCCAGCTGGCGCTGAGGTAGTAATCCCATTGATAACTCAACCGCCAAAGACCGAAAATAACAGTCAAGACCATAAAAGGCGTAACAAACTTAAAGAGCTTGCGTGCCATGGTCGCTAGGGTAAGTTTCGTGTTTACATCGTCGGATTGGGCGTAGTAAACGAATATGCGTGGCAAGTAAAAAAGGCCAGCAAACCAGCAGACCATAAAAATAACATGTAAGGCCTGAACCCAGAGCATGGCATCCTCGACGTATAATGTCCGTTAAGATGCGCACCACCATATCAGAACACGGGGATCACATGGTCAAGGTAGGAATAATTGGAGCGACAGGCTACACCGGCGTCGAATTGCTGCGTCTGCTGCTGCAGCATCCGGATGTGACAGTACAGGTCGTGACCTCGCGCACTGAAGTAGGTCGACGCCTCGACGCGCTTTTTCCTGCGCTTCGAGGTCATACAGAGCTGGCTTTTACCGACGCAGATACTACCGAGCTATTGAGCTGCGACCTCGTATTTTTTGCGACTCCCCATAATGTCGCCATGCGCAGCGTGCCTCGGTTACTTGAAGCAGGTGTTCGTGTGATCGACTTGTCCGCGGATTATCGTCTAGATGACCCCGAGCTTTGGTCGCAATGGTACGGCGAGCCCCATACAAGTCCAGGCCTTTGTGCGGGCGCCGTTTATGGCCTACCCGAGGTAAGCAGAGCCGCTATTGTCGATGCTAATTTGGTGGCTTGCCCGGGTTGTTACCCCACTGCAGTGCAACTGGGTTTTCTGCCACTTTTGAAAGCGAATGCCGTTGAACTGCAGCCATTAATTGCGAGCTGTGCCTCGGGTGTGAGTGGTGCCGGACGACAAGGAAAAATTCCTGGCCTGTTAACCGAGGCAAGTGAAAGCTTCAGAGCCTACGGCGTAGCGGGACATCGGCACCTCCCCGAGATAGAGCAGGGCCTGGCAAAATTTGCAGGCGCGCCAGTGCGACTGACATTTGTTCCTCATCTGGTACCAATGAATCGAGGTATTTTGGCCACCCTATTTGCTCAGTTAAAAGACAGCGTCACCGATTGTCAGGCGTTGTTTGAGGCTTACTACGCTGACGAACCCTTTGTTGACGTTTTACCCGCGGGTGAGCAACCTGATACTCGGTATGTACGTGGTAGCAACCGCTGTCAGCTGTCTGTGGCAGTACCTCAGAATCGCGATACCGTAGTAGTGACGGCAGCAATAGACAATCTGACAAAGGGTGCCTCCGGTCAGGCCATACAAGCTATGAATATTATGTTGGGGCTCCCTGAATCACGGGGTCTTGAACTCATTTCTGTGACCCCTTGAAGGGTAAACGCTAGTGGCGCGACATCATCCCCGAACCATTATCCGACATGACCACCCACGGAAAGTGCTCTTTGTGCGCGCGCTCGTGGTTGCGGTTTTAGCACTGCTGGCAGTACTTGTTTATAGCATGGGCCATCGTTCCGGTTCGATTAGCCGGGTGCCACTTAATGACAGCAGTGATGATTTTCGTGCCCGTATTAGTGAGCTGGAAACACGAGTTGAACTCGACAAGCAGGCACTTAACAATCTCATGGAGTCTTTGGCTCAAAGTCGTGGCGTCAGTGCAGAGCTTGAAGGTGAGCTGGCGTTTTACCGAGAGGTGATGGCTCCTGAGGAACTTGCTGAAGGAGTGCGTTTGCGCTTGCCCAAATTTAGTCCTACGGCAGATCCTTTGCGGTGGCGTTACGAATTGGTGGTACACCAAGGGCAGCCGGCTGAAAACCGTTTCATCGGTGAACTGCAACTGCGACTTGTTGGGAGTGTTCGGGAGGAGCCTGAGGTGCTGAACCTGCCCGATCTTGATGATCGGCTTGCGGGTCAGCCATTACCCATTAATTTCCGTTACTTCCAACGCTTTAATGGAGAGGTGTTGTTGCCGCCGGGATTTATACCGGAGCGTGTGGAAGTTGATGTGTCACTGCGCAAACCCAAGGCTAATAGGGTGTCCACAGTTCATGACTGGAGCGACGTAATGGTGTATACGTTATAAGTTGGAAATTTTGAAACAACGGAGATAGCTATGATGGGGCGTAAAGAAAGCCGACCTTTAACCAGCGTTCAGGGTTCAACAACGTTGATTGCATCAGACGCGGTAGTCACTGGCGACATCAGTTTTTCTGGAAATTTAGATGTAGAAGGGCGAGTGGTTGGCTCGATTTCCTCGGCCGAGGGCAAAGAGTCGATGCTGCGAGTCATGGAGGGTGGTCAGGTTGAAGGTTCCATCCATGTGCCTTCCGCAATGGTAAATGGTGCGGTCAAGGGCGATATTCATAGTGCTGAACGCCTAGAACTGTCTGATAAAGCCGAAGTTGACGGCGACGTTTACTACAACCTCATCGAAATGGCGGTAGGTTGTAAAGTCAACGGTGGACTGCGTCATGTTAACGCGCGTGTTGAGGACCTGGCGGTGCAGCGTGAAAGACGCGCCGCAGAAGAGGGTCAATAAACCCTTTACCGTGGCTGGTATAACCTACCCTAGGTAGCAGGCCCCGGCCGTATTTTGTCGGACGCTGTCTTAGGGTAAACTTAAACCACTATTTTTTGACCGGTGAGTTCAGTGAGTGTTGTAGAAGCGTTTGATCCCAATGAAATCCGCCTTAGCGAAAACGCAGTTCGCAAGGTCTCTGATCTGGTCACCGATGAAGGTAACCCGTCACTGCAATTGCGGGTATATATCACTGGCGGTGGTTGCTCGGGTTTTCAGTATGGTTTCACCTTTGACGAAGATCGCGCCGAGGACGATTGGGTCATTGAGCGGGACGGCGTTGTAGCGGTTATTGACGCAATGTCTTATCAATATCTGGTGGGATCTGAGGTCGATTATACCGAGGGCCTTGAGGGCGCAAGGTTTGTAGTTAACAACCCCAATGCGGTCACAACCTGCGGTTGTGGAGCTTCGTTTTCAATTTAAAGGTTATCGCCTTGCCGTTTCTGTAGCCGGTAGGCTCGCAGCACATCACCTTTCAAGGGGCTTTAGCCTCGGAATACAGCCCCTAAAACACGATATCCAGTTGCACCTGTGACAGACGGTTCGTTGCCCGGTAGGCCATCTACGGTTCTTGAGGCGAGCCAGGCAAAGGCCGCAGCTTCTACCCAATCGGGATTAACGCCCAGTGCTTCCGTTGTGATCACGTGGGACGGGTAAAGAAGTTCGCTAAGGCGTGTCATTAAGGCGGTGTTTTTGGCTCCGCCGCCGCACACGGCGAGCTGGGCCAAAGATTCACTGCCTAGTGCAGCGGCGATACTCCTGGCGGTGAGCTCCAAGAGCGTTCGTTGCACGTCCTCGGGTCGGATGGCATCTGGCAGCATATCTAACCGTTCCTCCAGCCAGGCGATATTAAAATACTCTGGCCCGGTGCTTTTGGGAGCCGGAGTAGAAAAATAAGGGTCATCGAGACACCGATCCAATAGGTATTCATCAACCTGACCGCTGTCTGCCCAGAGGCCGCTTTGGTCGAATGCCTGATTCAGGTGTATGCGCACCCATGCATCCATGAGCGTATTACCCGGACCACTATCGAATCCTACGAGGGAGTCGCTATTGTCAAATAGGGTGATATTTGAAATGCCCCCAATATTAACCACCGCAGTGGCGTTGCCGCTAATGCCAAAGGCGACGCGATGAAAGGCGGGGGTTAAGGGGGCACCTTGCCCGCCAGCGGCGATGTCTCGCCTTCGAAAATCTGCAATGGTAGTAATGCCGGTCAATTCAGCGATGCGATTGGGATCACCAATTTGTAACGTGAAGCTCTTGTCTCGTGACGGACGATGCCGAATGGTCTGGCCATGACTACCAATAGCCTCGATATCGCTGACCTGCAGATTAGCCTGATCTATAACAATGAGGGCTGCTTTGGCAAAGGTATCGGCGATGTCTCGATCAACAGCGCCCAAGCGGTCTATTTCGCTGGCGCCGGGTTGGCAGAGGCTGAGCACTGCGAGCCTCAGGGGCTCGGTGTAGGGTTCGTTATGGCAGGCTAAGATGTCTAGCTGGTTATTTCTGAGTGCCAAGACAACGGCGTCCACCCCATCAACACTAGTGCCTGATATCAGGCCGACAAAAAATCGGGATTCACTCACTCGCCACCGGAACTGCCATTGGTCTGCTGGCCCAGCGCCAACCGGTTATCTTGGTATAGCGCCGCCAGCTGCTGCAGGGGTGCTTGTACGGTTGATTTAAAGCGTGCCATTTCGCTTTCGGGCAAGGACTTCGCTTTTGGTAACGATTTGTGGACGCGCCGAGGGTTTTGATGAACGCCCCGTACCAAAAATTCATAATGGAGGTGTGGACCCGTGGCAGCACCGGTGGAGCCGACGGTGCCGATAATGTCACCTTGAGTTACTCGCTGGCCCTGTTTTACCTTCCGTTTGTGTAGGTGCAGGTAGTGGGTTTTGTAGTTCTCGCCGTGTTGAATGAACACGTAGTTGCCGTTGGCCCGGGTGTAACCCGCTTCTAATATGCGCCCATCTCCCGCGGCATAGACTGGCGTGCCCCTTGGTGCAGCATAGTCGGTGCCCCGGTGTGGTCGCTTGGTTTTATAAATCGGATGGAGTCGGTTGGGATTAAAGTTGGAGCTAACTCGGGTGAAATCTAGGGGCGCTTTAAGGAACGCCTTGCGCATACTCACACCATCACTGTTGTAATAGCTCATATCACCTTGGGTGTCGGTATAGCGAAACGCATCGAAGGTTGTGCCTCGATTCGTAAATGCAGCGGCAATAATTGCACCGTCGGCGTATTTTTCACCATCGAGCCACTGAGCTTCGTAAACAAGCTCAATGGTATCGCCAACCCGGGGGTCCAGCGCGAAATCGATAACACCACCAAAGACGTCAGCAAGACCCATAATGACGCGGTGAGACAGTCCTGCGCGCTGCCCTGCTAAAAAAAGTGAAGACTGGATACGTAAAATTGCGCTTTCTTGACGCAGCTCAGTGGTGCGCTGGGTCACGCTGCTTTTAAAGTTATTTCCCTCACGGGAAAAGACGGTCCACTTCAGTTTAGATTCGCTGTGTTTGACTTTGTCGAGCTCGCCGCTTGCTCCGGTTCTGAAAGCGATTGTCTGCCCGGGAAAAATTTTTCGGAGTCCCTGCCCCCCATCGGTGCGGCTGACTTCGTAAACGTCCCGTTCAGAAAAGCCCGCTCTTGCAAAAATTAACGATAGGTTGTCGCCCTCGCGGACCGTTTCTTCATGCCAGGGTGCTGGCACGGGAAGAGTGGCCGCATCGACAACAACAAACTCTAAAGTGGTTCCCGGGGTCTCCACAGTGTTGGCGGCAAGCGCGTTTTCAGTTGTCGTGTCAGCGTCATTTGATCCTGAAATGGACAAAATCACCAAAAACACCCCGGCAATGACCAGTGTTACCAGACCCCAAGGATGGTAACGGCGAGTTGCGGGGCTGGTCGCAGTTAGCGGGGTGGCGCCTCTGCGTTTAGGTTTCCGACGGTCGAACAACCCAAGGTCACTCCAGTTAGCTTGAGACCAAAGTATACGCGAGTTCGCTAGCCCCCTAAAAGCGCCGAAGGAAAGTACTCCCGGGGTTCGTCGGTAAAAATGTGGGATAATGCGCAACCACTTAGCAAACAGACTTTACGCTATGTCCAGCGCACTACTCTCTGACCTGCGGTCCCGGGGTCTCATATTTCAAATTGCCGGGGAAGATACCTTGGCAGAGTGGCTTGATGCTGCGCCCCGTACCTTATATTGCGGCTTTGATCCGACGGCTGACAGCCTGCATATTGGGTCTTTGGTGCCATTGCTCATGCTAAGGCGCTTTCAGCTGGCTGGGCATCGCCCTCTGGCTTTGGTGGGCGGTGCAACGGGGCTGATTGGTGATCCGAGTTTTAAGGCAGCTGAGCGCAATTTAAATACCCCCGATGTGGTCGCAAATTGGGTTAGCAAGTTGCAGCACCAGGTGAGTCAGTTTATTAATTTTACGGGGGAAAACGGCGCCAAGGTCGTAAACAACCTAGATTGGACCGCAGATATGGATGTGCTGACATTCCTGCGGGATGTGGGCAAGTATTTTTCAATCAACAATATGATTCAAAAAGAGTCGGTGAAACAGCGAATCGAGCGCGAGGGTTCGGGGATTAGTTTCACCGAATTTACCTACATGATTCTTCAGTCCTACGACTTTTCCGAGCTCTATCGACAGCATGACTGCGGTCTGCAAATTGGCGGCTCTGATCAATGGGGCAATATTACAGGAGGTATAGATCTCACTCGGCGGTTACATGGGGGGCAGGTGTTCGGTTTGACGATGCCGCTGGTGGAAAAAGCCGACGGTACCAAGTTTGGTAAAACTGAAAGTGGCACGATTTGGTTGGATGCACATAAAACGTCCCCCTATAGCTTTTACCAATTTTGGCTCAATACATCAGATAAAGATGTTTATAAATTTCTGAGGTACTTCACATTTTTGCCGGTCGAAGACATTACGGCTATTGAAGAGGCCGACGCTTCTCGAGAAGGACGGCCCCAGGGACAGCAGATATTGGCGGACGAAGTCACCAGACTCGTCCACGGTGAAGAAGGGCTGGCGGCGGCCCAACGCATCACTCAAGCGTTATTTGTGGGAGCAGCCTACACACTGGGTTCCGATGACTTGGAGCAACTAGCACTCGATGGTTTGCCAACAACTCCTCTTAAGGCTGGGGAAATAGCGCCCACACTCACGCAGTTACTGAGTGATGTTGGCATGGTGACCTCGGGCAAGCAGGTTAAAGATGCCCTAAAGAACAAAGCGGTGTTTATTAACGGGATCCCTGTTGAAGGTGAGCCACCTATTGATACAGCAACCTGTTTTCGTCCGGACAACGCGCTTCATGAGCAGTACTGGATCGTGCGTTTGGGCAAAAAAAAATATCACCTCTTCACGGCTGCCTAAACTGATGAATCCGCTAAAGGTCGATTCGTGAAAGGGTATTTAAGGGGTTCTTTGCTCCTGGTGTGTGGCAACCCTTGCGCGTTACCTCCTTGTGAAGGTCACTGGACACGGGTTCTCCAACCTGGCGCTTGCTTGTCTGACTATCGGCAGAGTTTGGCCCGGGACTTTCGCTAGTGTTGCCAGCAATTTTCGGTTTATCCGGCTTGACCTTAACCCCTGAAGAGGTGGGCTTGATTCGCCGTGCTGACCCCATCGGTTTCATTTTATTTGCGCGTAATATCGAGACTCCCCAACAGGTAAAGTTGCTAACCGATGCCCTAAGGCATCACACGGGACGGGACAATTTACCCATTCTTATCGATCAGGAAGGGGGTCGTGTAGCTCGGCTTGGGCCGCCCCAATGGCGAGCCTGGCCCCCGGCGTTGGAATTTGCCCATGCCTATAGCCAGTCACCCGAACGTGGAAGAGCAGCAGCGGTGTGCAATTACCAAGCTTTGGCGCTTGATCTCGTTGCGTTGGGAATTTCCGTCAACTGTGCGCCGGTGCTTGATGTGCCTGAAGCCGGCGCCCACGACATTATCGGAGATCGTGCTTTTGGATCTGACCCTACGGTCGTTGCCGAGCTTGGGGCTGCCTTACTGGAAGGGTTTTCTAATGCCGGTGTTGTTGGTGTTATTAAGCACATTCCAGGACACGGCCGCGCCCTCGCCGATAGCCATGAAGCCCTACCTCGGGTAACGGCGTCTGCTGAGTCTTTGAGCCGCGACTTGGCTCCCTTTAAGGCCTTGGCTCACGCACCGATGGCGATGACAGCGCACATTGTTTACGACGCGTGGGACGATCAGCAGTGCGCTACTTTATCGCCAGGTGTTATCCGCGAAGTCATCCGCGAACAAATAGGTTTTGATGGGCTTTTGATGACTGATGATCTTGATATGAAGGCGCTTGAGGGTCCGGTTCCAATATCGGGCTGCCAATCTTTAGCTGCCGGCTGTGATGTGGTTTTAAATTGCTGGGGGCGGATGGCCGATATGCGCGGGTTGGCGGAACAGCTGCCGGCGGCCACGGCGGCGTGTGAAAGGCGGCTGTCTGAAGCTATGGCGATCTGGGGTCCTGCGCCATCTACTGCGGCAATAGCAGAGCAGCAGGCTGACCTTCTGGCGCAGCGTGATCGCTTGTTGCATAACGCTTGACGGTTAAGCAATGAGACACACGGCGCTGGGAGTCGTCGCGGTCATTCCCGGTGCTATGGCGGTGACGGGTGAGGTTTACAACGTGCATCTGATCAGCTGCCTGATTATCATCGCACAACAGGTGTCTAAAGGACGCTGCCTAATACAGTCGTTTAAGGGAAAAGAGTCATGATGCGTGTTGTATTGCCGCTGTTTTTGATAAGCATCCTAGTGAGCTGTGTACCGATGTCGGGAACTGGGGTGTCTGAAGACAATGCTTCTGGAACAGGGAATTCTGCAAGCACTCAGTGTCGCGACCCGCGGCCCATGGTTTGCACCATGGAGTATCGCCCGGTTTGTGCCACTTTGGTGTCGGGAGGCACAGCAACCTACCCGTCGGGGTGCAATGCCTGC
>JAQWYY010000154.1 GCA_029253705.1 Luminiphilus sp.
TCATGGGACTCATCTCAGAATAAAATAAAACGCGACATACCCATCAGGCTTATCCGAATTATCTAAGCGTTGGCATAAATCGACCTGCAGAAATCATCACCCGAAATCGAACACTCTCCACATTCTCAGTCGTGATAAAAAAGCGAAACCGTTGACGTAAAAACACCTTCAGTCACAGTACACACGCCAAACTTTGATTGCGGCATAAAAAAACCCACCGAAGGTGGGCTTTGATCGATGCTGCTCCGACTGCACAGATTTACTCCTGACAGTCGAACTTCAAACAACTTAACGACTAATATTCCAACCCGCCTGCTCTAACGCAAAGCGATCTTCACTGAGGCTGGCCACACGGCTGACCTGGCCGGCATCATTGAAAACAAACCGAGTCACTGTGTGAGCCTCGACAGGCAAGCCGCTTGTCTCATCGGTAACCCAGCTTTGAGTCCAGACGTAGACCACGTTGTCATTGCCAACGGCTTCATGAAGCTCCCACTTATCAGGCGCCCAATTCTCGCCATCGCCTGTGGCCATCCACTCAAGGCTCTGCGCCTTGGATATTGGGGTAGAAATGACGCCACGAGCGACTGCTATTTCCATGGTCTCCTCGTCACGAAGAATGACGGCCTCAACGACTTCCCCGGGCTTACCTCGAAAGTCCAGCTTATCCATGTTGGCTTCGTTCACCTCAACACCGCGAACCGAGACAAATTCGTCTCCGGGAAGCAATACTTCTGCCGCTGGACTCTCTGGAGTAACCGTACCCACAATCATTCGTCCCTCGCCATCTGAGGGGTCCCAAGTAAAACCAAAGCCAACGTATCGCCCACGAACCAGTTTACCATCATCGGCCATCAGCAACTCGACAGCAGCCAACCCTTCAGCTTTCCCGGTATTCATCGCCGTTACCCACTGTTTGGCGGTCTCAATATTAGGGTTCGCCACCGAAACAGCCGCTTCGGCCACTGGAGCAGTTACATCGGCAGCAGGAGTCTCATTGCCACCACAAGCAGCCAACAAAAGGAATGTAACTGCGCCAAATACTGCTGCCGAACGATGCATTACTGTGCTCGTTGCTAATTTTTCTTTCATAAATTCCCCCAGAGAAAAATGAATGTTTCAGTATGCGGTCAATTTTTTTTCGGAACCCGAGCAAAACTACTTGATCGATGATAGGGATTCAACCGCCCATTTTTATTGCGCGGTTGAATAACAAAATGCGATACGCTTTCGGGTTATATAAACTACCGCAATCCTTTTCAACCGCCTTTATGTTTAGCCGCGGGGATATGGACCTGATAACCAAACACAGCCACGCAGCTAAGAAGTAATTAGCCAAAGCGAGACACTACAATTTTGAACAATAACCAACCTAACAACCCGCTCCATGGCATAACCCTAGAAGCTATTGTGACGAGCCTCTACGAACAGTACGGCTGGGACGGTTTAGCACGGAGGATAAATGTGAATTGCTTTAAAAATGACCCTTCGGTGAAGTCCTCGCTGAAATTCTTGCGCAAAACTCCCTGGGCCAGAGGTCAGGTTGAGGATCTCTACGTCTCGAGCCGAAAACCACCTTCCCCCTGGGATAAGGCCTCGGAGCAATTTCAAGCATCGAATACCTCAGAGAATTCAGAGGACACGCTGTAGGAAAAATTCAGCATTACACACTTTATGTGTGGTTGCCGGAGTGAATTTTTTAGGTCCGAGCCCATCATTATTTTTAGGCCAGTGGCGGCACGATTTAACCTCCGATTGCCGCGTTAATAGCCTCGGCAACCTCGAGCCGCTAAGATGGTTTACTCATCGGAAGAAGCCTTTAGCAATGAAAAAAGCCCCATACAAAAACCCTCGTTATTTTCCTGCGCTATCGCTGCTGGGCGCAATCGTGGTCACCACTTTTTCGCTGCCGGCATTTGCTGTGGACACTTTGCCATTTTTTAAAGCCCTAGACGTCTTCGAGTTAGAGTGGGCTTCCGATCCAGAAATCTCTCCCGATGGTCGGCAGGTCGTTTACCGTCGCATGGGCTTTGACATTATGAAAGATAAGCGCCGTGGTGATTTATGGCTGGTAAATACTGACGGCGAAAACCACCGAAAGCTGACTAGCTTTGAGGGCAATGAGACAAGTCCACAATGGTCTCCCGATGGCCAGCGCATCGCCTATGTCCGAAGAGCGGGCAAAGAAGGTGCAGAAATATATGTGCACTGGCTGGTAAGTGGTCACAGCGCACGTATCACCCGTATCGAAGGTTCGCCCAGCCACTTGCGCTGGTCCCCCAGCGGCGCCCACATTGCCTTTGCCATGACCGCGAAAAGCGCACCACCTGTATTGGCCAAACGCCCCTCTGCACCGGAGGGGGCTAAGTGGGCTGATAAACCCAGAGTCACCGACCGGCTGTACCATGAGCGTGATGGCAGCGGCTATGTTGAACCCGGGTTCAGCCAAGTCTATGTAATCCCTGCCGAGGGGGGTACACCACGGCAACTCAGTGATGGAAATTTCCATCACCGCAATCCAGAGTGGCGCAGCGATGGTCAGGCACTCTTTGTGACGGGCAACCGCAGTGAAGATTGGCAGTATGACTTCCGCAACAGCGAGGTCTACACCATTGATTTAGCGTCGGAAAATATCCAGCCCATGACGTCAATCTCGGGCCCCGATGATAGCCCCCTCCCCTCACCCGATGGACAATGGATCGCATGGCTAGGCTTTACCGACAAACGTCAGGCCTACCAAGTCACCCGTCTAAAAATCGCCAAACCCGACGGCAGCAAGGTAAAGGA
>JAQWYY010000175.1 GCA_029253705.1 Luminiphilus sp.
ACACGATCATCCAAGCACTGCTCCCAAAGGAGCGTGAGCTGCTGAAACGTGAGTTCCCCGGTAATACAATCCTGCACCACCAGCTCATCCAACGCGATCTCCAAGCGCTCAAACTGCTGGTACTCGAGGGAGTCAAGGGCGGCGCGACCGGGCCACTGCCAAAGCTTAAGAACCTGCCGAATTGTATCTAACCACAGTGAAGGCAAGCGTTTTCCTTGCGTAGCGCGATCGGTACGCAACAGCTGCAAGGCGCGGGTTAAGTGAGACTCAGGGGCATAAATTTCAGCCAAATGGTGCAAATCGCGCTTATCAATAACTTCGCTAGACAACTCAGTGCAGGCCTTACGCAACTGCTGTAACCCAACGCCATCAAGGTCTTCACCCCCATGAAGAAAAGGTGATCGCAATAATGCCAACACCTCACTTCGCGCCAAGCTAACCTTGTCATTAGCGACCGCCAAGCGTAAAGCCAGTAAAGCGTCACGAAACATTGGCGTCTTGGACAAAGGCATCCCAGAGCTAAAGTTGACGGGTAACGCTGCGTAGCGCGCCCCCAAGCAGTCAAACTCTCTGCGCAACTGGTATTCGAGGTCGGGACGGTCGCGCTCAAAATCGAGCAACACAATTGCAGTGCTACCCAGATTTTCTCGATATCTTCGAGCAGCCCATGCGGCAATGGCCATTGCTTCTGTTCGCCGACTGGGAAATTGCTGTGTCGCGAGGGGCAAAAAACTCTGCGCTTCAACCCCTTCAGGAATTTTTAAAGAAGCCAAGTGACTCAAGACTTGATGGGTCAATGTTGGTAACTCCAGCACGTGACACAACACAACAGTGGTTTTCGATGAGGCAGGTACCGTTAGCAAACTGCGATAAATATCGGCCCGCGTCGCCCATCCATTGCGCTCCAACTGGGCAGTGAATTCTGAGCACCATCGGTCGAAAGTGGCGCAGTCGGGATCAAAGCCAAAGTATTGGCGCTGTGTTTTGTTCTCTGGGTTACCCCCCCACATTAGCCATTGCTGACGTGCCCGAAGCGCCTGCTCAGCAGCGGCAGTTGGCTTAATGAGACTAAAGTCCACCTGACGTTCCATATCGGTTCGAATAATCTGCATCCAAAGCCTTCGCTCTGCCACCCGGCCGAGGAGGCGGCGGGGCGGCAAATTGCCAGCCTCAACCTGCTGGCGCCAGACAGATTCGAGCCAACCATCTACTGGCCGAATTGTCGGCGGCTGCAAAACTGCTTGCCCGCCCCTCATTTGTTCTTCAACCACCGCCAGGGTCATGACACGCGACAAACGCAATCCAGGGGTTAAAAACACGGCACCCTGCGTCAAAAATTCCCGAAAGGGTGATAAATCTACCGCCGCTCTCAAACTCTAACTCCAAGTTTTTTACAAATCACCACATGACGCTTCGGGTTCAGACAGTTAGAATCCGCTGCGCATCGGCCTGTGACTACCCACATTGCCGTATCCCAAGTTCTTTTGAATATTGCAGGCAAACTAGCATGTCCAAACCCCATGTTCACAATGTTAACGTCGCTGCTCAGAAAATTCTGGTATCACCTGCCGCCTTACGCGACACAGTTGGCGTCAGCGAAGCACTGCAAGACCGCGTCGCTGAAACTCGGGAGGCTATCGAAAATATCCTCGATAGAACGGACCATCGACTGATGGTGGTCGTTGGGCCCTGCTCAATTCACGACATCAATGCTGCCATTGAGTACGCCCAGAAACTCAAACATCTCGCTGAGCAAGTGGACGACACCCTTTTGCTGGTCATGCGAGTTTACTTTGAAAAACCTCGCACAACTGTTGGCTGGAAAGGGCTGATTAATGACCCCCATCTCGATGACTCCTTTGATATTGAAGCGGGCTTAACCATTGGCCGCTCTCTACTAAAAGATATCCAGCAGCTAGGGTTGCCCACAGCTACCGAGGCTTTAGATCCGATCACGCCACAGTATTTGCAGGACCTGATTAGCTGGTCGGCAATTGGCGCTAGAACCACCGAGTCACAAACCCATCGAGAAATGGCTAGCGGCCTTTCTTCAGCCGTCGGCTTTAAAAATGGTACCGATGGTGGCCTCGAAGTTGCCGTGAACGCCATGAAATCTGTGTGCAATCCCCATCGCTTTTTAGGTATCAACAGTGAAGGCAAAGTCTCCGTATTTGAGACCCGAGGCAACCGCTACGGTCACGTCGTCTTGAGGGGCGGAACGGCCGGTCCTAACTACAAAAGCCAACATATTGCGCTGTGTGAGGAGGCCCTTGATAAAGCCAGTTTACCCGCCAATATTATGGTGGACTGCAGCCATGCCAACACCGAAAAACAGCCCGAACGGCAACCCCTAGTCGCGGCAGATGTCACTGAGCAAATCGTTGCAGGCAACCGGTCTATTATTGGCCTTATGCTGGAAAGCAACCTTCGGGCCGGCAACCAGAAAATACCATCCAACCTTGAAGAGCTGGAGTACGGCGTCTCCGTTACCGACGGGTGTATTGACTGGGAAACCACTGAGTCACTGCTGCTGGACATTGCCGCGCGGCTGCGCGGGGTGCTGCCCCACCGCATGCAGGCTTAGGTCAGCTTCTGTGCATTCAGCCCGGGGCGCGCTTGGAATAAAGCTTTTGTAGACTTGAGGCGCGACTGACTTTGCTAGGCCACAGCCAATGACCCTAGCCACAGGTAATGCCGATGTTGCGCCAGAAAAGTCGTAGCTTTTTAGTAGTAAGCCTGGCTTCTATCCGAGTGGTCGGTGACATCACGTACACCGGTAAGCTCAGGCACTTGCTCCAGTAACGTTTTCTCGACACCATCTTTTAGTGTCATGCTAACCGCGCTACACCCCTGACATCCCCCTCCGAACTTAAGAATGGCGAGGGCTTCTTCGGTAATTTCGACCAGAGACACTTCCCCGCCGTGAGCGGCGAGGGACGGGTTAACCTCGTTGTAGAGCACGTAATTAATACGGTCCTCAATAGGGCTATCGACGTCCACACGGGGCATTTTCGCATTCGGTGCCTTGATGGTCAGCTGGCCGCCAAATTTGTCTTTGTTGTAGTCCACCATGGCGTCTTCCAAGAAAGGCACGCTGCGCCCCTGAAACCATGCCTTAAAGTGGCCGAAATCTTCCTCTACATCGCCCTCTTCCAAATCACCCT
>JAQWYY010000186.1 GCA_029253705.1 Luminiphilus sp.
GTTGGTCAGAATCGGATTCGCCGTACTCGGCAATGGCGATTAACGCCAGCTCTATGATGGCTTTGTTGATGAAAAAGTGGACGATGGTATTTCGATAGTAGCTGGCTACCCCCACGTTGACCGGTTCAATGCCATATACCGTAGTGGGCCCTCCGGTAAATCGGGTAATAATGCCTTCCCCGATCATGAGATCTAAAAGCTTTCCCATACCTTCTTGCTGTTGGCGATCAAAGTCGGGTGACATGCGCAAGGCACTGCTTCTCGCCCATGTCACAATATCAGCGACGGTCTCCGCGACCTCGGTTTCAGTTTGAGCCCGGGGATACACCCCTAAAAGCGCCATAGAAATGACGGCGGGGTAGGTGATGGGCGTAACGCGGTTGGCTTCTACGGCTACCTGAAAAGCAATTTTTGAAAGCGCCAGCCGATCATCGGGGCTGGGTGGCTCTGGCAGAACCACGGGTTCACCAAAATCGACATAAATTTTGCCCATGGGTCGAGCTAGACTACGGATATAGCCCACCAGCCAACCCAGTGATTCAGGAGCTTTTGGTACCCCTGCCTGCTCTCGAGCATATTCTTCGGCGTCACGTATAAGGTCATAGGAGACAGTGACGGGAATAATATGCACGTCCTTAGATCCCGCACTGTGGCAGCCTTCGATGACATACTTTAAGACGCCGTACTTTGGTGGCATCAATTTTCCCAAGCGTGAGCGCGTTCCTTCAAAGGACCAGGTCAGTGGGAAGCGCTTTTCCATGAGGTAGCCAATGTACTGGCGAAGCGCCGCTTTATAAACTGGGTTGTCGGCAAAGCTGCGTTTGATAAAAATGCCGCCTGCCCTGCGGCCTAAAAATCCCAGCAACGGAATGTTGAGATTAGCGCCGGCAAAAAAATGCGGTATAGGAAAGTTGTTGTCAAAAAGAAGCTTGGGCACTACGAAGCCGTCGATGTAGGTTTTGTGGGTCCATAGCAATGCTGAAGGGTGATCTCGAACAATCGTTCTAACCCGCTCTAGATCCTCAGGCCTATAGTTGAGTGCTCGTTCATAACCTAAACCCAGACAAAAATTACAAAATTTGATCCACACATCAAGCCAGAAGCTTGTGGGAATAGAAATCATCTCCTTGAAGTATTCATTGAGCTCTTCCTTGACCTCACCTATGGGTTCACCGCGCTCGGTAGCAATAGTAGACAGCTGATCTTTGAGTATTTGGTTACTGCGCAGCGACTGTGCAATATAGCGAGGGACCTTGTAGCGCCCGCCTTGCAATTTACGCTCCGTTGCGTCGAGTACGATGGCGGCTTGCCGTGCAATAAAGATCGCGAAAGCTTCTCGGTTGGTTGTGGCAGCTATGGCATATTTGCCCGAAAACCGACTCGCCATTGTGTCTGTGCCATCGGGTGAACCCTTGATTAAGTGCACACGCTCTGGATGGCGAGACAGTGTGTATCGGGTTCGCAGAAATCCAGGTCGCCGCTCCGGCCCTTGAATTAAATCGCGCAAACGTGGCCCTGCGGCGATGGCACCGGCACTGGGTGTCCAAGCGACCCGCAATGGTGCAACCAGTATGTCGACGTTTTCTGATAGTGCGTTTAGCAGGGGCGTAACTTCTAGGGGCTTTCTGTCGTCCCCTAGAGAGAGCTGAATAATTTGTGCCTCAGTGCCTGCCGGTTTGTGTGTGTTAATCCAGTCGGTCAACAGCTGGCGTTCAATGCCCGACGTGGTATCAAGGAGAAAAATAATGGGCCTTGGATCATCAGGCCATGGCGAGCTCTGATCAATGATTTCTGGATAGGCTGTAGCCATTGCCAAAAGTTACCGCGTCGACGCCAGCTTGGGCTTCACGGACGCTCCACGGGGTTTGTTATTGGTGCGTGAAGACTTCGCCATGGCCTTTCTTGCCCCTACAGCTTTTGTTGACGCCTTATTTTTACTGCTAGTTTTGGCCTTGGCGGTAGATTTAGGTTTGGCAACCGATGTCGGTGCCTTTGCTGCTTTGGTTTTGGCCTTGGTCGTCGCCTTGCCTGCTACCTGCCGGCCTTTTGAAGGCGCTGCAGGGTTCGCCGCAGATTTAGGTTTGGCAGCCGATGTCGAAGCCTTTGCGAACTTGGTTTTGACCTTGGTTGTCGCTTTGCTCGCTACTTGCCGGCTTTTTGAAGGTGATTTAACGGTTGTCCCGCTCGCCTTTGAGCGTTTGCTGGGGGACGCTTTGCTGACCGCAGCCTTTGTTTTTCGCGGCCTTTTGATGGCCTTGCCCGCTTTTTCAGGGCGCATATCTTCCGGCAGGGCCTTTTGCTCCTCCAGCGTCTGCGCCACAGTTTGTTCTGGTTGTCCTAAAGCTTGAAGAAACATATTGCGAACTAGGGTCACCTGCTCGTCCATTTTTTCAAGGGACCAGCTGGTGGTATCGACGGGAGGCAGCACATCGACGCGAACGGTTCCCGGTTTAAAGACAAAGTCTCCTTTCGGAGCGATGTCTCCGGCGTTATGAATGACAACCGGAACAATGGGTACTCCCACCTGCATAGCCATATGGAAGCCACCTTTTTTAAATGGCGCCAACTTGCGTGTCGGTGCTCGGGTACCTTCTGGGGCTATTACCAGTGATTGACCTTCCTCTCTCATCGCGGTCGCAAGGGGTGCCATCGATTCAATCGCTTTGCTACGGTCAGAGCGATCAATAAAGACGACGCCTGCAGCCCCCATGGCCTGGCCGATCAAAGGCATGCGTTGGATTTCTTTTTTGCCAACGGCAACCACATCGCGTCGCACTAGGCGGGCCATTACGGCTACGTCAGCTTTGCTCTGATGATTGAACATAAACACAGCCGGGCGTTGCGCCCATAAATGCTCTTCACCCGTGACCTCTAGGTTGAGTCCAATAAGTGCACTGCAGGTATCTGCAAATAGCGAGATAGAAAAGTTCAGAGAATCTCTTTTAGATCCGGTGAGCGCATAGAGGGGCAGTGCCGCCGCGACGCTACCGACGAGTGATCCAGTCGCTGCAACAGACCGCAAAAATCGGTTGACGGAGAGGCGTCCTCGACTATCAAAGGTTGTTGTGGGCCAATTATTTTCTTTGGTTATTTGTTTGAGACGTTTTCGGGGATTCAAGGTGACCGGGCGCCCTACATATTCCAACAGTTGAATGTCGTCGACGCTATCGGAATAAAAGAAGCTTTGGCTTAAGTCAGCGCCGGTATCTCTTGCTAGGGTTTGAGCGGCATCAACTTTTCCTTCACCAAAGCAAGTGGGCTTAACGACCGATCCGGTAAAGCAGCCGTTTTCCACCTCTAGTCCTGTACAGAATACGCGATCAATGTTCAGATCTTTCGCTGCAGGCAGCACCTGGTAGGGGGTCGCTGAGCTAATAATCGCCACAGAGTGGCCTTTTGCCTGGTGGGCTGCAATCAGTTCTCGGGCCTCAGGATAAATAAGCCGCGCTATTTTTTTGCGGAACAAACGTTCGCTATTGCGGGTGTATTCGTCTTCGTCGCGCCCCGCAAGATATTGGGCGTGCACCGCCATAAGCGCGGAGAAGCCCATATTGCCCAAGCCAAAGCCAGTTAGTGCACGAGTCAGCTCGTAGAGCTCGTCGGGTTTTAGTTCACCACGCGTCAATGCGTCTTGAAGAAATACGGTTGCGGAAAATCCCGCGATGATGGTGCCATCAAAATCAAAAATTGCGGCTGTCTCAGGACCGGGTTTGGAGGCGTTGATATCGGCAATGAGTTTGGAAAAGTTCAAGGGGTGTCC
>JAQWYY010000194.1 GCA_029253705.1 Luminiphilus sp.
AGACACCGTATTTTTCAGTAACACCACAAATTGATCGAACGATTCTACTTGACCCTGCAGCTTAATACCGTTGACTAGGTATATAGAAACGGGAACCCGTTCTTTTCGTAAAGCATTGAGGTAAGGGTCTTGTAGTGTATGCCCTTTTGACATGATAACTCCTAGTTGTCGTATCGCAGGCGTCACAAACCGTGACGCAAAGCAGCCCAATTCCGAGCGGGATATATTATAGCGCTTAGGCCCGTCATAACGCGAGTTAGTTCCGCAATAGTTCTAAAATGTTGCGTTAAGTGCCGCTTTAATAACCGCATTTAGCGCCGCCATCTGGTGTTCGCTCTGGTGCAAAGGGCCAATTTCATTTTTTAGCAGCCCCTGTTTCTCGGCAAACTCACGCCAAATGGGCGTTGAATAATTATCTACAGCCAAAAGCTCACCGCTGTCACCGGTCTTGAGCCACGCATCTGCTGGCCAGCGGCGCAGCCATGTCAGCTGGCGTTTAGCGAGCTGTCTGGTGGCGAATAGCACAGCCTGAGCGGCTTCATCTTGCGAGGTTTCCCCCTCTAAATGCGCCCAAAATTGGCGATAACCCACGGCCCGGATAGCGGGCAGCTCGGGGTTCAGGTCACCCCGTAGCCACAGTTTTCGCACCTCACCCAATAGCCCTGCATGCAACATCTTATCGAGTCGATCAGCGATACGGGCGTGCAGCACACTGCGCTCTGCAGGGCAAATCACCAAAGATATTGGCGATTCACCGAGAGCACTGTCACCGTCACCCTTTTGCCATTCGCTCAAGGGTTTCCCGGTCATCTGCCAAACCTCCAGCCCTCTGGCAATTCGCTGACTGTGATTGGGGTGCAAGCGCGACGCCAGGGTGGGGTCAACGCGCTGCAGGTGCTCATGCATCGCAGGCCACCCCTCTAGGACGGCATCGCGCTCGATTTTCTGCCGAATCATTGGGTCACTGGCAGGCATATTATCGAGACCCTCCAGCAGAGCCCGGAAATACAGCATCGTTCCCCCCACCAATATCGGCAACCGCCCTCGGGCTCTTATGTCGGCAATGGCCGCCGTGGCATCGCGGGAAAATTGCATCGCACTGTAGGGCTCGCTGGGATCCCTAATATTAATCAGGTGGTGTGGGTAGTCAGGCTTCGCGGTACCAATATCCAAACCCCGGTAAACCAACGCTGAATCTACTGAAATCAGCTCGCCGTTTAGCGATTGCGCCAGAGAAATTGCCAGGTCGGTTTTGCCCGCTGCAGTAGGACCCATGACACACAATAGAGACGGAGCTGCCAATCAACGTCCCCTTAAAAACAACTTGTCCAAGTCCTGCATACCTAGCTGAACCCACGTTGGTCTCCCGTGGTTACACTGACCTGACCGCTCAGTCATTTCCATATCGCGCAGCAAAGCGTTCATTTCCGGCACGGTCAATCTTCGATTTGCGCGCACAGACCCATGACATGCCATGGTCGACAAGAGTTCGTCTTCATGGGCGGCAATACGGTCTGAAGTTCCAAAAGTCATCATGTCGGACAGAACATCTCTTACTAGGGCGTCAATAGCGCCTCCGACCAAGGCAATAGGCACCTCGCGAATGACTAACTGCTCATCACCTGTGGCATCGAGCACCAAGCCCAGTGCCAACAACGCTTGCGACATTTCGACGGCAGCCGCCACTTCCCGTGAAGACAACGTAATCGTTTGAGGCACCAATAAGGGCTGCGTTTTAATGCCGCTGTCATCCCGCATGCGCTTTAAGCGTTCATAAGTAATGCGCTCGTGAGCCGCATGCATATCCACTAAGACAAGGCCCTCGACATTTTCGGCCAAAATGAAAACACCGTGGAGCTGTGCCAAAGCAAACCCCAAAGGCGGTACCTCAGATTCCTCAACCCCCGAACCAAGCGCTGCTATTGCCATCGCGCTTTGACCACCACGGTTTGCAGCAGGGCTGGAGTACAGGCGAGCGAGTGCATTGGTATCTGAGGTGCCCGCCTGCATCTCGGGTTGCCAGTGCCCTCCTGGAGGCATAGACAGCCCCATGGGAGCCTGCTGCGGTGTTGCTGGCCACCCCATCCCCCCGGGCTCGTTGACCACTGCCGCATCACTGGCTGCAGCCCCATCACCGGGTCGAAGGTCGCCCAGAGCTCGGTGCAGGGTACTAAAAATAAAGCTGTGAACCTCGCGGCCTTCTCTAAATCGCACTTCGTGCTTCGTCGGGTGTACATTGACATCGACCACCGCGGGATCGACCTCTAAAAATAAGACATATGCGGGGTGACGGCCGTGAAAAAGAACATCGCGGTAAGCCTGCTTTATGGCGTGGGTCACAAGCTTGTCGCGGATGACACGCCCGTTGACGAAAAAATATTGCAAGTCGGCTTGGCTACGAGAGAACGTCGGCAGACCAACCCAGCCATAAAGCGATAGCCCCCCCGCCTCACGCGTCAATGCAACCGACTGCTCCATAAATGCTGAGCCGCAGACGGTGGCGACCCTGCGTTCACGCTCCGCCTGATTACTAGCAGCTTTTAGACTATGCAGGGTTTTGCCGTTATGCCTCAGTGAAAACGCAACATCACTTCTGGCCAACGCCTGACGTTTAAAGACTTCATCAATATGTCCGAGCTCTGTTTTTTCAGTGCGTAAAAATTTGCGTCGCGCGGGCGTGTTATAAAAGAGATCACGAACCTCAAGGGTTGTGCCACGCGGATGGGAAGCTGGACTCACCGAAACGGTCATATCTCGCCCCTCGGACTGAGCAATTCTGCCCTCCACTCCCCGATCTGCGGCATTGCTGGTTAACGAAAGCCGCGACACCGACGCAATAGAAGCCAGCGCCTCCCCTCGAAAACCCAAAGTACCCACGGCTTCAAGATCGTCTATTGAATCGATCTTAGATGTCGCATGTCTCGCCAATGCTAGCGTTAGGTCCTCGGCCGAGATTCCCTCTCCATTGTCACGCACCCGCATCAACTGAATGCCACCGGACTCCAATTCGATGTCGACTCGCGAGGCTCCGGCATCAAGGCTATTTTCGATAGCTTCTTTAATCACCGAAGCTGGTCGTTCCACGACCTCACCTGCAGCGATTTGGTTGGCGAGTCGGGTGGCTAATCTGTGAATTCGATGTTCTGTCATGACCCATCAGGTATCTGCAATACCTGTCCAATACGAATAGTCGAGCCGCTCAGTCCATTCTTCGCCTTTAACGAATCGAGCGTTACCTGATGCCGAACAGCAATTTCAGAGAGCGTATCCCCCCTCGCAATCACATAAACACGCCCATCTGACTGATTGCCTTTTTGCCAGGCCAACAGCGTGCCGGCAGGAGGATGTGATTCGAACCAGGTCAAAATTCCGCTATGAATGGCCCGCGCCATCTTGTCCTGATAACTTGATGAGTTAAGCCGGTTAGCCTCGGTGGGATTCGAGATAAACCCTGTTTCCACCAATATTGACGGGATATCAGGGCTTTTAAGTACGGCGAAACCAGCCTGCTCAACTTTGCGCTTATGCAGCTTTGCAAAACCACCAATCTCAGCCAGCACTCTGGCACCCAAGCTTAAGCTGGTATCGAGAGTGGCTGTCATTGACAGGTCAGTTAGCACCCCCGCCAACATGTCATCTTTATCTGAAAGCCTAACGCCGCCGACCAAGTCAGCAGAATTTTCACGATCCGCCAAATATTGTGCCGCCGTTGACGAAGCACCTTTGGTTGAGAGCGCGTATACCGAGGCCCCGTTAGCTGAAGCCTGCCGAAAAGCATCGGCATGAATCGAAACAAACAAATCTGCCTGAGACTTGCGTGCCAAGTCCCGCCGTCCTCGTAGGCTCACATAATAATCACCATCGCGGATCATGACAGGTTGTAGCCCAGGGGTTTCATCTAGGCGTGCCTTCAATTTTTGGGCTATCGCCAGAACAACTTTTTTCTCGTACAGCTTTTTAGGCCCCAATGCTCCCGGATCTTCGCCGCCGTGACCCGCATCAATAGCCACAACAATATCCCGCCGATTCGCCAGCTGATCGACGCTCTTCACAGCAGGTATTTCACTGTCCTTAATATTGTCAATATCGTCGTCAAACAAATCGAGCACCAAACGATGGCCGGTACGCTCATTGGGCTCTAGCGGAAAACTTTTGGGGCGGACCTTGGCTTCAAGATCAAAAACAATGCGTAAATCATTGCCTTTACGCACCCCCGAACGCACTCGGGCTATCGGCGTATTGTTTAAGGGCAGATTGGTCAAGGCGTTGATTAACCGGGCATCCGCCATATCAATCACAAGGCGTCTTGGATTATCCAGCTCTAGCGTCGTGTAAGAAATGGATTCTGAAAGATCAAATACGACACGGGTGTGATCAGGGGCTCTCCACAAACGCACGTCGAGAATCTCTGCCGCGTGAACTGGCATTATTATCGGCAAAATGCACAGCAACACACCGATGAGTATGGCTTTCGTTCTACACCAACTTTGTTGCCCTGACGCCAATTGCACGCTCACTTTGTAAGGGGCATGCCTGCCCTAAATATCGTTGTTTTGCACATGGGTCCAAACCAAGTCCCAAATTTTTTCTGTGTGCAGGGCCTTAAAGTCCTTTTCTAAGCTGTCTGCAGACCATCAAACCCTGTGCCGATTGCGGCATTAGGCGCAGCTGCCTCCCCTCACCCAAAGGGGATAAATGAACCAGCAAATCTGGCGGTGGCAACCAATCCCCACCGCGATCGGCCCACTCGACCAGCAATATAGCCGGGGTCATTAGATAGTCATCAAAACCCATGTAGGCTAGCTCTTCTGGATCGGCAATCCTGTAGAGGTCGAAGTGAAAAACCATAACATTATCGAACTCATAGGGCTCTACTAATGTGTATGTCGGGCTCTTCACATTACCTGCATGACCCAATGCACGAAGAAAGCCTCGACTCAATGTGGTCTTGCCTGCGCCGAGCTCACCGCTGAGATAAATGCGCAGGGGCGATGGACAAATCTGGGCCAAACTGGCCCCCATGGCCATAGTGCTCTGCTCATTGGGCATATCAACGGTGAGTTCTGTCATATCTGTTATGTCTGTCATTGCGCCAGTGTACCGAAGCATTTGCAGGACGAGGGCATGTGGGTCTGTCAGAATAGCGCAATGACGCTTTCCGACAACACTTTGGGCACACTCGCGACGATCCGGTCACAGTTGGAGCAATGGGCGCGGGAATTGGGCTTTCAACAAGTGGGCATAACGGGGGTAGACCTGGCACAACATGAAGGCTACCTACAAAAATGGCTGGACGCGGGCTATCAGGGCGATATGCACTACATGACCCGGCACGGCCTGACACGTGCGCGCCCCGCAGAGCTAATTCCCGGCACCTGCACCGTGTTGACGCTGCGAATGGACTACTTTCCCGGGTCTGCCGCTGACCCCGAGGTTTTATTGACCCAAAGCGACCGTGCCTATATCTCACGCTATGCCTTAGGCCGCGACTATCACAAGCTTATGCGACAGCGACTCGCACGGCTCGCCAAGCGGATCGAAGCTGAACTGGGATCGGGTCAATACCGCGCCTTCGTTGACAGCGCGCCGGTACTTGAGCGTGCTTTAGCCGAGCAATCGGGGATGGGATGGATCGCCAAAAACACTATGCTGATTAACGAGGGGGCGGGCTCCTGGTTTTTCCTTGGCGAAATCTACACCGATATACCTTTTACTGCCGATGCGCCCAAGACCGTGAAACACTGCGGCAGCTGTACTGCCTGTCTAGATGTTTGTCCTACCCAAGCCTTTGTAGCACCCCATGTCTTGGATGCCCGAAAATGTATTTCGTACCTCACTATCGAACACTCTGGCTCAATTGATCCAGCGTTGCGTCCCCTAATGGGCAACCGCATTTATGGCTGTGATGACTGCCAGCTGGTATGCCCTTGGAATAAATTTTCTCAGCCCACCTCTGAGCCTGACTTTGCGCCACGTCACAATCTCGACAATGAAACACTCTCTCGGTTGTTCGCTTGGACCCCAGACGAGTTTGAAATGCGCATGCAAGGCTCCCCCATTCGTCGTATTGGGTACGAGCGTTGGCTGCGCAATATTGCTATTGCCCTGGGTAATGCAAACACTTCCAACGAGGTAATTGACGCGTTAAACAAGCGCCGCGACCATCCCTCAGCCCTGGTGAGGGAGCACGTGGCGTGGGCTCTTGACCAACACGGCGATCAGGCCTGAGTTATAACGAAGGCACCTGAAGGAAGTTATCGCGGTAGTACCGGAGCTCTTCGATCGACTCTCTAATATCATCAAGAGCTAAATGCACATTGCGCTTTTTTAAACCCGGTAAATCGGGCCGCCAACGGCTGGCAAGAATTTTCAAAGAGCTTACGTCAAGATTGCGGTAATGGAAGAAGGCCTCAAGGTCGGGTAAATGACGCGCCATAAAGCGTCGATCCTGACAAATAGAATTCCCGCACATAGGAGAGCGGCCCTTGGGCACCCATTTTTCAAGGAAAGCCAATGTTTCTCGCGTTGCTCTCTGCTCGTCGTAATCGCTCTCCAGCACTCTCTTGACTAAGCCAGAGGCCGTGTGGTGACTGGTATTCCACTCATCCATTGCATCGAGCTCTTCCTTGCTTTGGTGAATCGCAATTACCGGCCCTTGGGCCAGCTCGTTCAGATCGCTATCTGTGATGATCACAGCCATTTCAATAACACGATGCTGCTCAGGAATGAGGCCAGTCATTTCTAAGTCGACCCAAATAAGGTTCTGTGCGTCTGACATAAAGGCTCTCCCAAGGTTTCACCGCAGTCTATCAGACGTGCCATCGAGACATTTAAAACTTCACTCACATGAACGGCTAGGACGCAGTAGACTGAACCGATGTCCAAACAACGCCTCAGTAAACAACAGCATCGGCGCATTCAAGCGGCGCAGGATCGCTATCGCGTTGACGGTGACTTGGCAGGTGAACCTGGGTTGGTTATTGCTCGCTTTGGCAAACAGGTACTTATTGAAGCGGAAAATGGCGATCGACGAACAACCACCCTTCGTCGCCACGCCGAAGACCCCGTGGCAGGTGATGACGTGGTGTGGACACCGCAAGGTGAGCATGGGGTCATTGAAGCATTGCTTCCCCGTCGCACCGTCATTTCAAGGCCCAATAGCCAGGGTGTGCTTAGACCCGTAGCGGCCAATATCGATCGCTTACTAATTGTCATCGCGCCCCAACCCCTTGCCCAAGCCAATTTAATAGACCGTTATTTAGTGGCAGCTGCCCATGCAGGCATCGAGGCCAGTCTGGTAGTCAATAAGGCTGATTTATTACGTGACGCACCATCAGTGCTTCAACTTGCAGAGATCTACCGCCATTTGGGTATCGAGGTACTCGCAACTGACCAATTCAGCGACCCAACGGCTCACGCCTTGTCAGACCTTGTGGCCTCACAAACCGTCGCGCTGGTTGGGCAGTCGGGGGTTGGGAAGTCGTCGTTAATCCAGCGTCTGTTGCCCGATTTGGAGATCCGCATTGGCGCTCTGTCGGACGCGGTTGGTCTAGGGAGGCATACCACTACAGCCGCAGCCCTTTATCATTTGCCCGGAGGCGGTCGCCTCATAGACTCCCCCGGGGTCCGGGAATTCCACCTAAGTCACTTGTCTAAAGACGCCATAGCTGCTGGGTTCATAGAATTTGAACCGTTTCTCGGCCTGTGCCGCTTTCGGGATTGTAGCCACAGCCATGAAGTGCGTTGTGCAATTCTCGAAGCCCATGAGCGCGGGGAAATTAGTGCTGATCGACTAGCCAGTTATCGACAAATTGTCTCGTCAATGAGCTAATGAAATCGCGGGTGTAAGGCATTATCAACCTACCGCTTGCGAAAAAATCCTCTGCAATTCGCGTGGGCAGATTAATTAAAATTTTGCGTCATGAAAGGGGTGTTTCAGTCTTTTCCGCATACCTACGCATCACCGCCGTCTTTACGTAAATCCTGAAAGAGTAGAAATTCAAAACGCAGTTCGACCTTCCAAGCACCCTCTCTACGATCGTAGGGCTCATCTACACGCCAGTTGTAGCTGGGTTCAAACTCTATGAACAAATAATCACGGTAGGTTTGACGGCGAAATCTGACACCGAGTTTGTAGTTAGATACATATTGGTAGGGCTCGGTTGCTCCCCAAACCTCGCCATAGACCATAAGGCCACGTTCGGTTGGCCCGCCTTTGGCGCGATCTGCATTCCAAAAGTTTATCCATTGCAAGCTGGTGCTCAATTCCAGGCCATCGTTCTCGGTCTTGGAGCCGTACAAAGCACGAGTGTAGCTGCGAAGAATCTGCTGATCACTGATTTGGTGATCCAGCAGCAAACGAGATGTGCTAGTAGTTCCCTCTCCGATTTCGTACTGAACGCGCTCAATAAACCGCACACTGTTGCGCTCGCTCAAATCATGCTGATAGGTGAATTTCACACCGGGCTTTGGCCCATTTGAGCCTACACCCAAGGTTAATTTAAAATCCCAGTCAGTCTCCTCGTAGCGGTTAACTTTAAGTTCGAGAGCAACTCTAGACTGCGACTCATCTTGCTCGCCATTAATGTCGTTGAGCGGGTCATCGCCTTGAAATACTAAATCAAGTCTCTTGGAAATTTGCGGTAAATTGACCTTACCCCCCAGTCGAAAACGAACATCATTACCAAGCCGTTCATCCCTCTCATTACTAATACGAAGCCGCAGCCGCGAGTACGCATCATTATCTTCAGGGTCACCCCCGCCAAAATAAGCATCAAACCACTGGGTAAGGTCATCAGCTCTCTCGGTGACAAGGCCATGTCCTTCGTCCAACCATGAGGTTCCCTGGGACGGCTCGATATCATCAGATTCAACGATTTGATCGGATACCGCCGCATCGGTTACTGGGTTTCCTGCAGCCTCTAATCCCGACGCTTCAGGCTGCGGCGCTTCGATAACCGACGCCTCTTCGGACAAAGAAGCGCTCTCACTGTCGGGGGTTTGCGCGTACAGCGGCGAAGCGACGAAAAACACAATGACGCCAAAAAGCATTAGGGGCACGCTGCATGCAAGGCCAAACCTAGAAGAATGTGGTGTGAACGGGGTTTTCATAGTCGAAATTCACTGAACCTAAGCCCTTTGAGCGTTAGAATACTCTCAACTACTTCAATTTTGTTTATCTATTTATGAAATTTTTTGCAGTACTGCAGTCGTTACTTCCCCAACACCATTTGTCACGGGCGGCAGGGTGGCTAGGTCATCTACAGAGCCCAGCCTGGCTCAAGAACGCCTTGATCAAGGCTTTTATAAACAGCTATGGCATCTCCTTAAAAGATGCAGAAATCGAAAAACCCGAAGAATACGTCCATTTCAACGCTTTCTTTACTCGAGCCTTAAAAAACGATGCGCGCCCACTTGCCAAAAGTCGTTTTGTAATGCCGGCGGACGGTGAGCTTAGTCAGAGAGGATCAATTGCCGAAGGCGCTATGATTCAGGCGAAAGGTCGCTACTATACCGCTATGGCCTTGTTGGGCGGCGACTCTGAAGCGGCGGAAGCCTTTCATCATGGCAGCTTCGCCACCATTTATTTATCACCTCGCGATTATCATCGAATTCATATGCCCACGACCGGAACACTTCGGCGCACCTGTTATGTGCCCGGCGATCTGTTTGCGGTCAATAAAAGCACTGCCCAAACTGTCGACCAGCTGTTCGCGCGCAATGAGCGACTGGTGTGTTATTTCGATACCGCAGATGGTCCACTTGCGGTGGTCTTGGTCGGTGCCATTATTGTCGCTGGAATAGAAACTGTATGGGGTGGCGTCGAGGCACCCAGTCCTAACGACATTAGAGAGACCATCTGGAGTGGCGATGACGCGCCCACATTTGCGGCAGGAGACGAGATAGGTCGCTTTTTCCTGGGCTCTACAGTTATCGTACTGGCGTCAACGACACTCGATTGGGCCGAACAAGCCGGCGCTGCCGTCAGGGTAAAAGCCAAACTTGCTGTCTAACCTTTACTTCAAAGGTTTTCCTCAGCAAACGCCGCTAACCTCGACCTCAGAATACCGTTTATAAACATGGTACCTGCATGGGGGTAGGCTTTGACGCGCTCAACGAGGTAAGTCAGGCCTGAGGTTAGGGGGGAAATATATTTATTATCGATCTGGGCCAGATTACCCAGCACCACAATTTGTGAGTCTGCACCCACCCGGCTAATGATCGACTTCAGCTGAAACTGCGTCAGCCCCTGAGCTTCGTCGATAATAATATAGGCGTTATTGAAGGACCTGCCGCGCATAAAATTTAACGACTTAAACTGGATGTTGGCCCGCTCTTTTACGTAATCAATGCTGCCATTTGCGCACTCATCGGTGCCGTGCAATATTTCCAGGTTATCTTCAAAGGCGGCAAGCCAAGGTGCCATTTTCTCCTCTTCAGTCCCCGGTAGAAAACCAATTTCCTCGGCGATAGGCGGGGTTGATCTTGCCAAAATCAACTTGGAGAACTTGCGCTGCTCGAGAATGGCGTGGAGACCGTAGGCAAGCGCGAGCAGTGTTTTCCCGGAGCCCGCAGGGCCTGTAAGAACCGTCATATCAATGTCGCCATCGTCCAGCAGGCGCATCGCCATCGCTTGCTCTAAGTTCCTTGGCGCAAGCCCCCAAAAGCGCTGATTCATTAGGTTATCGCGACTGTCCACGCGCAAATAAACAAACTCCTCGTCTATTTTTACCACGTAGGCCAAAAATTTTTCGTCATCGTAGACAAACTGGCAGGGATACGCGTTGGGCAGCGCGGCCTTTGCAAGCCGATGCAGAGTGACATTGTCCTCCCGGATCGTATCCACCTCTGCAATGGTTGACCAAAAATCCCCACTGACGTGTTCATAACCCGTTGAGAGTAAATCGATATCGTCCAAGACGCGGTCGTGGCGGTAGTCCTCGACGTTATTAAGCCCAGATCCCTTGGCCTTTATCCGCATGTTGATATCTTTAGTCACCAGGCAGACCATCGCGTCTGGTTGCTCAGATTGCAGCTTTAACGCCACATTAATAATACGATTGTCGTTAGCCTGATCCTGTGTCGCATTGAGAAACGGTACCAACCCGTCTTCTTGGATCAGCTGATCGGGGTAAATGGCAAGGGTGCCCAATGGCCCATTGAAATTTGAGCCCGGAATCTCAACTCCTGCTTGTGTTGCCCCGGGGCTTGCACCGCCTACTATCTTTTCAATCATCTGAATGGCGATGCGCGCCTCTCGACTAACCGTTTTATCCCGCCGGTCCTTAATATGGTCGAGTTCTTCAAGAACAGTCATTGGAATGACCACGTGGTGTTCCATAAAGGCGGCAACCGCCGTCGGGTCGTGAAGGAGTACATTGGTGTCGAGCACGTAGGTTTTGCGGGGCGATGAGGCCCTATCAAGGTTTTCGTCATGACAAGCAGCATTAATCGCTTCCATAGGAAGACTCCTTAGCATTAGAAATTTGATCGAAGGTAGCGGTCTTATTCAGGTGGACGTTAGTGCTAAAGCCCTGCCTGTCTTCAGGAGGTTGCGACGTTGTCTTGAACTGCTTGCTGTGGGGATCCCACCGTGGATCAGCTCGTTTTATCAAACAATATCCGCCCTACTCATTTATTTTCGGCCTGTGACCAGTAAAGCTCTCGACGTGCCCACTGTCAACGGAGTCAGTAATTTAACGCTAAGAAGTCGGTCAGACGCTGACAGCAGACAGAAATTTCGCTAGCATTCACGCCTACTTTGAATCCGGCCCCAAACGCCCGATTCGTCTTTGCTGACAGCTGCGATACTTGGGAGCCCCAAACGGCCATGCTGAACAACGACGCCATGGCCCAATTAAAGGGCCTGAAACAGCAGATTGAGGCGGAAAAAGAATACGTCGACGCCACTGTCAAAGGCACACAAAACCGTTACGGTTTTGCCGTGGTTGACGACGGCCGCGAAATCTTTATTCCACCTGATGAAATGCTCAAAGTCCTTCCCGGCGACAAAGTGCGCATCTGCATTCGCCCAGCTACTCAAAAGGGCAAAAGCGGCAAAAAGGCTCAGGAAGGCCGAACCGTAGCGGACATCGAGCGGCTGATTACCAGTACGCTGGACCGCTTTGTTGGAACCATAGTGGTGAAAGGAAAGGCCGTTTTTGTCGAGCCCGACCTCAACGATATGAAGCGCTGGTTATTTATTCCCCCTCACGCGCGCAATGGCGCAAAACCCGGGGACAAGGTTGAGTGCGCACTCATGCGCCACCCTATTAAGGACGGCAAACCCTCTGCTAAAGTTCTGGAGGTGTTCGGTTCTCCGGGAACCCCAGGTTTGGAAAATAGGTACTGTGCCGCTAGGGCCGGCCTCGCTTGGAGTTGGAACGATAAAGACACGGCTTCCTGGGTCAAATTTGCCGAAGGGCGCAGCCCACTGACTGATCCAGAGCGTGTTGATCTGAGCCACCTAAATTTTGTCTCGATTGACGCTGCGCGAACACAGGATATTGATGATGCCTTGTACGCCGAAGTTACGAGCGACGGCTGGGTGCTTTATGTCGCCGTCGCCGACCCTACCGCCTACCTTGATGGGCTTGAAGGGCTAGACGCAACGCTGACCTCCCGAGCGACCTCGACGTATTTTCATGGCGACGTCTTACCAATGCTTCCCGAGGCCATTGGCAGAGATTTTTGTGCGCTGGCAGAGGGCGAAGCCCGACCCTCGCTGGTCTGTAAAATCAACGTCAGTGACGCGGGTAAGGTTGGCAGCTACGAATTTATTCAGGCAAAAATCCAATCCAAAGCCAAACTAACCTACGCTGCGGTTGATCGTTATGTAACCGGCCACAATGATCAGTTGATTGCTTGGTCGAATCCGCTGGAAGCATTGGTGCAAGCTTACCGTGCGCTTCGTCATCACCGTGAAAATCACGAGTTGGTCATGGAGGATCGCACGGAGTATCGATGGCAACTCAATGATGAACGTCAAATCGGCAACATTGAAACCGCGGAAAAGCTCGCCTCACAGCATTTGGTAGAGGAATGCATGATTGCGGCCAATAGAAGCGCTGCGCACTTTCTAGCGATGGCAGAAGCAACCGGCCCCTTTGTTGTTCATCCGGGGTTCCGCAAAGATCGAGCCAGTGAGACCGGAGAGTTTCTGAAGCGCTACCTCCCTGAACTAGCAGACACATCAACGCATACAATCGCGGGTTATCAGCAAGTTTTTTCCGCATTAAACGCCACCTATTCTCTACCCTTGCGTGGCATGGTGAACCGATTGCTGACCCGGGCCGTCTTTAGCACCTCTCCGGCGGAGCATATGGGTATGGCCTTGAACGCCTACACCAACTTCACCTCACCGCTGCGTAAGTACGTCGATTTTTTGACTCACCGACAGATTAAAAAAATTCTTGCGGGAGAGCCGGGTGACACCGTGACAGATCTGCAGCTGCAAAATACTGCGGCAGCAATAGCCCGTGGCCGAAGTGCCACACAAGCCGCTGAGCGATGGCTCACAGGCAATTACCTTGATCGCTGCAAACTGGCAGAGAATACGCGGTACTCGGGGGAAGTAGCCCACGTTACCAGCGCAGGATTCACTGTGCGACTGGCAGACTTAGGACTTGAAGGGCAAGTGGATTTACGTAAAGACCCTGAGAAATTCAGTTTTGATAAATGGACAGCAAGCTTGACCTCCTCAACTCGGAAGCTGCAGCTGGGACAGACCGTAGAGGTTGACTACCAAGGCACACCAGATGCCGGCAGCGGTGCAGCACCCCAGTTTAACCTCGCTCCCGGGTGTGCGCTAAAGCCACCGAAAGAGTAAGTTACAACCTCGAGTTTTGAGGCTCCGTTTTTTACAATTCAACAGTCCTACCTAAGCCTTGAAGGAGCTCGAGATGAGCGGATGGTTACCCATAAAATGTTTATTTTCTGACGCCGAGTTTATCGGCCAGTCAGTGACGGTTAAAGGTTGGCTGCGCAGTAAACGTGATTCCAAGGCAGGCATCTCATTTCTCGCGATCCACGATGGCACTTGCTTCGACCCCATTCAAGCGGTGGTCCCTAACACTCTATCCAACTATGAAGAGGAGGTTTTACTACTCGCCACGGGATGTGCGGTTGAGGTTACCGGGGAGTTGGTGGTTTCTGAGGGCAAGGGGCAAGCCGTAGAAATTCAGGCGACGGCGGTTACCGTTGTCGGGTGGGTTGATGACCCTGAGAGTTACCCCATTGCCAAAAAGAGGCACACCTTTGAATATCTTCGAACACAGGCGCATTTACGAACTCGAACCAATACTTTTGGGGCAATAACGCGGGTCAGACATGTACTGGCAAGAGCCATACATGAATATTTTCATCGCGAAGATTTCTACTGGGTTAATACGCCCATTATTACGGCGAGCGATTGCGAGGGTGCAGGAGAGCTGTTTCGAGTGAGCACATTGGATTACGCCAATCTGCCACGCAACCCCGATGGTAGCGTCGATCACAGTCAGGACTTTTTCGCCAGCGAAGCCTTCCTAACGGTTTCTGGGCAACTGGCAGTGGAATCTCATTGCCTGTCAATGTCTCGGGTTTATACCTTTGGCCCGACGTTTAGAGCTGAGAATTCTAATACCACACGGCACCTTGCTGAGTTTTGGATGGTAGAACCAGAGATCGCTTTTGCTGATCTAAACGACAATGCTGCGCTGGCAGAGGGTTTACTGCGTCATGTTATTGCTGAAGTGCTGGAACATTGCGCCGACGACATGGCTTTTTTCCAACAGCGAATTGATAAAACAGTACTGCAGCGCCTTCAGGGTATTGTCGATTCAAACTTCGAGCGAATGAGTTATTCGGAAGCCATCACCATTCTCGAAAATTGTGGTGAATCCTTTGAATTTCCAGTGCATTGGGGCATTGACATGGCTTCAGAGCACGAGCGTTACCTCGCGGAGAAACATGTGGGTAAGCCCATTGTTGTCACCGACTACCCTAGCGACATTAAAGCTTTCTACATGCGACTCAATGACGATGGCAAGACCGTAGCGGCTATGGATGTTTTAGCGCCAGGTATCGGTGAGATTATTGGTGGCAGCCAACGGGAAGAGCGTTTAGATGTGTTGGAGAATCGCATGGATAAAGCCGTCTTCGAGGACTTGTGGTGGTACCGAGATCTGCGTCGCTATGGAACCGTACCTCACGCGGGCTTTGGCTTGGGCTTTGAACGATTACTGGCCTACATTACCGGCATGGAGAACGTACGGGACGTCATTCCCTTTCCCCGAACGCCGGGACGTGCCGACTTCTAAGCCGCCTGCGCCCCAGCCCAGATCTGACGGAACAATGCAGACAGATGGCAATTGCAATTTTTTGCCAGCGACGGGAAAACGCCCAGTTAACGTCAACGCCTGGAAAAATTAAGCGCTAAGAGTGACGGCGGCGCTTTTTAACGCCTTTCTCGAGGGCTTGGTGAAGCGCAATATAGGACTGCGTGAGTTTATGGCTGGGTGCAAGATGAATGAGGGGCCGCATTTCGTGATGGGACTCCCGCATCTTGACCGAACTACTCAGGAAACTGTCGATGACGGGAAAACCCTCAGACTGCAGTTCAGCCACAAGCTCCCCAGGAAGCCGAGCCTGGCCATTAAATTGATTGATTACAATACCTTCCAATGCAAGCTCGGGGTTGTGATCTTCTTGCAGCTCTTCAATATTCAACATCAATTCGTAAAGGCTTTGACGGGCAAAGGAATCACAATCAAAGGGAACTAATACCCGATGGGCGGCGATTAACGCTGACTTTGAATAAAAATTGAAGTTGGGGGGGGTGTCGATGTAGATGCGGTCGTACTCTTCGTCCAGTTTGTTCAAAGCGTCCCGCAATTTATAAATCTTATAACGCGCCTCCAGTTCTTTCTCTATCTCGGCGAGATATGGACTTGAGGGCAGCAGAAATAAATTATTAAAGGGGGTCTCCCAAACAAAGGAATCTGGGTTTTTGCGCATATTGCGCGACCCCACGGTTTGCTTGAACAAACCCGCCACTCCCTGAGCCTCGGCCGGGTACTGCTCTGCATCGACAGAACCAATCAGGTAATGGGTTGAATTCCCTTGCACATCGAGATCTATGACCAAAGTCCGCAGGCCCTCACTGGCGCTAATGGCCGCTAAATTACAGGTAATCGAGGTTTTACCCACCCCTCCCTTCTGATTAAAAACTACGCGATGCATGGGTACTCCCAGGTAAAAAAATCTGTGGCCAATAGTGTAGACGATCTATCGTATTTCGGCCTTAAGGGCGCACGATAGTTCGTGGGTTTCACAGGCTCAGCAGGTTATCCTTTAGCGCTTGAGGAGACGTCACTATGGATACACCTACCATTGCCCTGCTGCTTACTGGCAACGAACTCATGTCCGGCGATACTGTGGACAGTAATTCTGCCATGATCGCTACCCGGCTGGGTGAGTACGGCCTTGAGGTCGGTGAAAAATGCACCGTTGGAGATGATCCTGCATTACTGCAAAGCGCACTCACCCGCCTCACTACAGAATACCCGGCAGTCATAGTCAATGGCGGTCTGGGGCCTACACGCGACGACTTAACAAGTGAGGTCGTCGCTTCTTTGAATGGCGTTGAACTTATTGAAAACCCCGATGCCCGTGCCCACGTAGAAGACTGGTGCGCGCGACGACGAATTGCACCCAACCCAGCAAATCTCAAACAAGCCTTTGTACCAGAGGGCTGTGAACTCATTCATAACCCCTTGGGCAGTGCATTAGGATTTGCCATCGAGATCAAGGGCTGTTTGGTCCTTACCACACCAGGGGTACCTAGTGAGTTGGAAGCCATGCTGCCGGCGCTAATCACCCATCTTAGGGCTCGGATTGGGGGTGAAGCTCGTCAAATCCTTCGTCTACAAACCTTCGGAATTGGCGAGTCCTCGGTTGAGGAGCGCATCAAAAACTACGCTGACCGCTGGCCCAATGACGTCACCTTGGGGTTTCGAGCTGGCATGCCGCAGCTCGAACTCAAGCTCAGTGTCCCCAGTGCGGCACAGTTGCCTGCACAGGAGGCCGCCCTAGCGCTTCTCGAGGAAGATTTTGGCGATCACATATTGGGTACAGGAAGTACGCGGCTAGCCGAAAAGTTGCAGTCTGTGCTTCGTGATCAGAGCAAGACCATGACAAGCGCTGAGTCCTGCACCGGCGGTTTGATCGCGTCAATGATGGTCAAAGAACCTGGGTCATCCGCCGTATTGGGTACCGGATTTGTTACCTACGCCAATGAGGCAAAGCGTGATCAATTAGGTGTCGCCCCAACTACATTAAAGGAACACGGCGCCGTTAGTGAGGCTGTGGTTAAAGAAATGCTACTGGGCGCGCTCCAACGCTCAAAGGCTGACATTGGCGTCGCCGTATCGGGTATCGCCGGCCCCGGAGGGGGTACAGAGGATAAGCCGGTAGGCACAGTCTGGATTGCCTGGGGAACCCAAGAGGATCTGCGCACCCACACAACAGTGGTCTCAGGCTCACGAGGTTTGTTTCAAAATATTATCGCCGCTGCCTGTCTTGACCTTATGCGCAGACACCTCCTCGGGCTGCCACCGCTCCCTCACTATTTCATCCGCCAAGCCTAACTAAACACCGCACCCGATTGCGCTAGCCTGCTCCATCATTGGTAGGTCAGGGCTGGAGACGCTGAATGCTCCAGCCGCTGGCAATGCGCTCGTACCGGAAACGGTCGTGTAAACGATGCTCGCCCCCCTGCCAAAACTCAATTTGTTCAGGGATCAATCGGTACCCCCCCCAGTGCGGGGGGCGCGGTATAGGGTCGTTACCAAAACGCTGTTCAGCCGACTGATACTGGATTAACAGTGCATCACGGTCAGCAACAGGCCGGCTTTGACTAGAGGCCCACGCGCCCAACTGACTTGCCCGGGGCCGACTCGCAAAGTACCGGTCGCTTTCTTCATCACTTATTTTTTTGATGAATCCACTGGCAGAGACTTGTCGGTCAAGCTCGTGCCAGGGAAATAGCATCGCGCCTCGATGATCATCAGCTAATGCGCGCGCTTTGTTGCTCTCATAATTGGTAAAAAAAACGAAACCACCTTCACTAACGCCTTTCAGAAGCACGATTCTTTGCCACAGGTTGCCTGCAGGCTCCTGCGTCGCTAGGGACACCGCGGTGGGATCCTTGAGCTCTGCGGAAATTGCCTGAGCCTGCCACTGTTCAAAGAGTTCAAAAGGGTTTTTAGTTAAATTTTTGCGACGCAACCCGCCCAGCACATAGTTCCGCCGATGCTCTTCGTAGTTCATGATTGGAAACACTCACCCAATATTGTTGGTGTCAGTGTAACCCGCTTGGTGTGCGAAACAGATAAAACTGGTTTTCGCAGAAATTACGCGTTAGCGTTCGCTCCCCCTCATAATGGACTGTCCCGATGTTTGACCGATTCAAAATTGCCGCATTGACCACTGTGCTGTTTTTAGGCACGGCAGAGACCCATTCAGCCGAGGTGGTCTCCAGCGAGGCACCCCTAATCGATTTTCGCAGTCGCTTTGTACCCATGGCCGCGAGCGGCAATATGGTGGTGGGCCCAGAGCGGTTCGCCAGCGAAGCGGGCCTAACCATGCTCAATCAGGGCGGCAATGCTATCGATGCTGCGGTCGCCACCGGCTTCGCGCTGGCAGTTACATTGCCCAGAGCCGGCAATATCGGCGGCGGTGGCTTTATGTTGGTGCATCTGGCCGCCGAAAATCGCAACGTATTTATTGATTACCGGGAAATGGCACCCGCCGCCGCAACTCGAGACATGTTCCTGACACCCGAGGGAAAGGTCGACAAGCGTCGTGCCTACTTTAGCCATCAAGCCTCGGGTGTGCCCGGGACCGTTGCTGGGCTTACACACGCTTTGGAAGAGTACGGGACACTGCCCCTCGCGACCGTTATGCAGCCTGCGATCGATCTCGCAGCTAACGGCTTCGTTATGGACATCACACTGCACCAAAATATCAGTGCTCGCGCCGAACGACTGGCTCAAGACCCTGAAACAAAAAGAATTTTTCTGGGTGACGATGGTAAAGCTCCCGCCATTGGCAGTCTTTTCAAGCAACCCGATCTTGCCGCCACACTGCAGCGAATCGCCGACAAAGGCCGAGATGGCTTTTATGACGGGCAAACTGCCGAATTAATCGCCAAGGATATGGCGGCCAACGACGGCCTAATTACCCAAGACGATCTGGCTAACTACGTTGCCGTGGAACGAACCCCCGTCACCGGACAGTTTAAAGATTACGCGATTGTCTCGGCCCCGCCGCCGTCATCTGGCGGAATCCACGTAATTCAAATGCTTAACATTCTCGAGCCTTATCCTCTAGAGTCCTGGGGCCACAACTCTGCTCAGTATCTCCATCACGTGATCGAGGCGATGAAGCTGGCCTACGCCGATCGCAGCGAGCACTTAGGTGATCCTGAGCGCATGGAAGCCCCCATAGACTTTTTGCTGGCGAAAGATTACGCCAGCAACCGACGAGGGCTGATCAACTCAGACTCTGCCACACCCTCATCGGAAATCGCCCCCGGCGCTATGCCCTCCCCTGAAAGCCCCGATACTACCCATTACTCGGTAGCCGACAGCGCTGGCAATGTCGTGAGCAACACTTACACCCTAAACTTTAGTTTCGGGTCACACATCACCATTCCTGGAACAGGG
>JAQWYY010000199.1 GCA_029253705.1 Luminiphilus sp.
CAAAATGTTCGATGGCTCCTCGATTTCAGGCTGGAAGGGCATTAATGAGTCGGACATGATTTTAATGCCCGACGACAGCACGGCAGTGCTCGATCCCTTCACCGATGATCCCACCGTTATTTTGCGTTGCGATATCGTTGAACCTGACACGATGCAAGGTTACGAGCGGGATCCCCGCAGCATCGCCAAAAAGGCTGAGGCTTACTTGGTCTCGACCGGCCTGGGCGACACGGCTTTTTTTGGCCCAGAGCCAGAGTTTTTTGTATTTGACGACGTAAAATGGCACGCCGAGATGAGTGGTGCTGGCTACAGCATCAATTCAGAAGAGGCTGCGTGGTCATCTTCAGCACATTATGACGATGGCAACACCGGCCACCGGCCAAAAGTAAAGGGCGGTTACTTCCCCGTGCCACCGGTCGATAGCCTCCACGACATACGTGCAGCCATGTGTTCTGCTATGGAGCAAATGGGACTCGATGTAGAAGTACATCACCACGAAGTGGGCACAGCGGGCCAGTGCGAAATTGGCATTCGCTTCAATACATTGGTTAAGAAAGCAGACGAAGTGCAAATTCTTAAGTACTGCGTGCACAACGTTGCTCACGCTTACGGTAAAACCGCGACGTTTATGCCCAAGCCTCTGGTTGGTGACAATGGCTCGGGGATGCACGTGCATCAATCGGTTGCCAAAGACGGCGACAACACCTTTGCCGGTGACGGTTATTCGGGGCTTTCCGAAACTGCGCTTTATTACATCGGCGGCATTATCAAGCACGCCCGCGCACTGAATGCCTTTGCCAATGCGTCTACCAACAGCTACAAGCGACTGGTACCCGGTTTTGAAGCTCCGGTCATGCTGGCTTATTCGGCCCGTAATCGCTCAGCCTCTATTCGCATTCCTTACGAGCCATCACCCCGAGGCAAGCGCGTTGAGGTCAGATTCCCCGACCCTACAGCAAACCCTTACCTAGCCTTCGCAGCCATGCTAATGGCCGGCTTAGACGGCATCCAGAACAAAATTCACCCTGGTGAAGCGGCAGATAAGGACCTTTATGACCTGCCAGCAGAAGAAGCCAAGGCGATTCCAACGGTGGCTTCGAGTCTTGAAATGGCACTCAATGCTCTGGATGAAGACCGAGACTTCCTAACACGAGGCGACGTTTTCACCGACGATATGATTGATGCCTACATCGGTCTGAAGCGTGAGGAGATTCAGCGTCTCGACATGACAACTCACCCCGTTGAGTTCGACATGTACTACTCACTGTAAAGGTGCTCGAGAGTCCTTGCGCCTGATTGGGGCGTGAGGACTCCACTTTGTCTGATGCCTTAATAAGCATTTACGCTCTGGTTCAAAATGACCAATCAGTGCAAGCTGTTCTTGGGACAACCCTTGGAGCCAGATCGATGATCAAAATTGCCAAAGGATTAGGTGTCGCAACCATTGCGGTTTCAGCGCTAAACGCCCTGCCGCTGCAGGCAGAAATCTACAAGTACACCGACGAGAATGGTAAATCTGTGTTCAGCGACAGGCCACCAGCACAAAGCCAGTCAGGTAGCGTCCTAGAAGTTGAGGTGGGCCCTCCAAACCTTTCAAACCCGCCTCCGAACATTCCAAAACCCATCAAAGAATCCAGTGACCCTGAGCTCTCGGTAACGTACTCCACCACTATCACAAGCCCTAGCGAGGGCACGACCGTGCCCATGGGTCCTGGAGATTTTGTTGTGGCAGCTCGATTATCTCCCCCGATGGAGGCTGGCGAGTTCGCGCTACTTGAAATCGATGGCGCGGCAATAGGCGAGCCGCAGAAAGATAATATCTGGCAGCTTCGAAATATTAATCGCGGCGAGCACCAAATCACGATTAAGCGTCAAACTGCAGCTGGAAAAGTGCTGGATGTATCGGCTTCGGTAGCCGTTTATGTACTCAGGCCGTCTATACGGTGAGCTCTATCGACCGACACAAACGAGCGCACCCTAAAATCGGCTCTCAAGATCAGATACTCGAAGCCCTCGCTACCGCCGTAATCACGCTGGACAGCGAATTGCGTATTGTCAGTTTGAATCCTGCTAGTGAAACCTTACTGCAGGCCTCCAGCGAACGGACTCGTGGCGTTCACTTCGATCGTCTGGTCAACCTGAATCAGGACTGGCAAACCCTCCTTGGCCAAGTGCAGAGTGAAAATTTTCCCACGGTAAAACGCGAGATGCCCCTGGTGCTTCACAGCGGCGCCCAATACTGCGTCGATCTTATTATTAGTCCACTACAACCCGCGGGTGAAAACTCCAGTCTGTTACTGGAACTCAACCCCGTAGACCGACTCAACGCTATTAGTGAAGACGCACAGTTAAGAGAGGCACAGGCCTCAATGCGTCAAGTCATCAAAGGCCTTGCCCATGAAGTAAAAAATCCTCTGGGTGGCATTCGTGGAGCGGCCCAACTCCTGGCCCGTGAGTTAGGTGATGGCAAACTCACCGAATACACCGATGTCATTATGGAAGAGGTTGATCGCCTGCGCACACTGGTAGATCGCATGCTTGGCCCAAGAGAACGGCTGCTAACTCGTCATATGAACATCCATGAAGTGCTTGAGCGTGTGAGGCAGCTGACAGAGGCTGAGTCTGGCGGCAAAATTATTATTGAGCGGGACTACGATCCGTCGCTACCCGAATTTAAAGCAGATCCTGATCAGCTCACACAGGTCATCCTAAACATTACCCGCAACGCCAGCCAAGCCATGTCAGGTCAAGGCACAATAACGCTTCGTAGCCGTGCTAAACGCCAATATACCCTGGGGGGTAAACGTCACAAGCTGGTCTGCTGCATCGACATTGTCGATGCCGGCCCCGGCATCCCCGGTGAGCAACTACATCAGTTATTCCTGCCCATGGTGACTTCCAGTACCAAGGGGAATGGACTGGGCTTGTCGATTGCTCAAATGATTGCCAACCGACATGGCGGGCTTATCCAGTGCGAGAGCAAACCGGGCCATACATGCTTTACCGTTTTATTACCTATGGAGAGTTGAAACGTGTCTGAAGACCGAACAGTTTGGGTGGTTGATGACGATCGCTCCATACGCTGGGTGATGGAAAAAGCGTTAACTCAGGCAGGGCTTCTATGTCAGAGCTTTGAAACTGCTGAAGCCCTGCTAGACGCCATATCATCGGGAGCTCCGGATGTTGTAATTAGTGATATTCGCATGCCCGGCATCGATGGCCTCGCGTTGCTCGGTCAATTGCGCGCCGCATACCCGGACCTACCGGTGATTATTACAACGGCACACTCTGACCTTGATAGCGCCGTCGCGTCTTATGAGGAAGGAGCCTTTGAATATTTACCCAAGCCATTTGATGTCGATGAAATTGTTGCGACCGTTATGCGCACCCCAACCATGCGCAAGGAACGAAGAGCACCTGTTGCCGAGCTGCCCGATAAGCCAACTGAAATCATTGGTAATGCTCCAGCCATGCAAGAGGTTTTTCGAGCTATCGGACGCCTTGCTCACAGCCAAATCACCGTATTAATAAATGGCGAGTCGGGCACTGGTAAAGAGCTAGTGGCTAGAGCCTTACACCGGCACAGCCCCCGCAAAGACGGGCCCTTTATTGCACTCAACATGGCGGCTATCCCAAGAGAGCTCATGGAGTCAGAGCTATTTGGACATGAGAAAGGTGCTTTTACAGGAGCCTCAGCCCGACGAGTAGGTCGATTTGAACAGGCTGATTCCGGCACGCTTTTTCTGGACGAAATCGGCGACATGCCCGCAGAAACGCAGACTCGATTACTGCGTGTTCTAGCCGATGGCGAATTTTTTCGTGTCGGCGGAGCCGCCCCGGTGAAAGCCGATGTCAGGATTATTGCAGCGACGCATCAGAATTTAGAAGCTCTAGTGGCAAACGGTCAGTTTCGAGAAGACCTCTTTCACCGCCTCAATGTCATAAGAATTCACCTTCCACGCCTCGCTGATCGGCAAGAGGATATACCGAAGCTTATGCAGTTCTTCTTGGGCAAGGCTGCCCAAGAACTCGGCGTCGAGGGCAAAGTCCTTTCCAATTCAGCCTCCCACTACCTTTGCCAATTGCCATGGCCAGGCAATGTCCGACAACTAGAAAATACCTGTCGTTGGCTGACGGTAATGGCTGCCGGCCGTGAGATTCATCCAAGTGACCTACCACCCGAATTGCTAGAACCCACCCCAATCTCAGGCACCCCCGATGCCGCGACATGGCAGGACACGTTGGCGACTTGGGCTCAGCATCGGCTCGCTGCGGGTGAGTCCAATGTTCTGCGTAAAGCTCTGCCGGAATTCGAGCGCATCATGATCAAAGCTGCTCTAGCGCATACCGGAGGGAAACGAGCAGAAGCGGCAGAAACTCTAGGCTGGGGTCGCAATACGCTAACGCGTAAAATCAAAGAGCTTGAAGAAGACGACACCCCCACAGGGAGTGCCTAAACATTTACTCGGCGTCTGACTCGACCTGTGCCGGAGCAGCTTCCTGCTGAGTCTGGCTCGCAACCGCCTGCCGATAAAGCGCATCAAAGTTAACCGGGGCCAGCATCAAGGGGGGAAAACCACCCTTAACTACCAGGGCGTCAATACTTTCCCGTGCATAAGGGAACAAAATATTAGGCCCAACCGTTGCCAAGACTTGCCGCAGCGCCTCGCCCTCAATTCCAGCAACGAAGAATATGCCGGCTTGCTGAACTTCGACCAGAAAAGCCGTGTCGTCTTCCATTTTGGCCGTCACAGTTAAGGTCAAAACAACCTCATGATTACCCTCTTCGTCGACCCTAGAGCTCTTGGTATTTAGGTCAATGTTGACGTTAGGCTGCCAGTTTTGACGAAATATCTGTGGCGTTGACGGTGATTCAAAGGAGATATCCTTGGTGTAAATCCGTTGCAACGTAAATTGCTGCTGGGGTGGCTGACCCTCAGCTGCTGCGGCTTGCTCTTCAGCCATGAAACGACTCCTTATTTAGCTGTGTTGTTAAAAGTTAGCGGTGTTGGTGTTGTTGTAAGAGTAATGATGCAGTCTAACCCGTCAGGCCTGTCCAGACAGCATACTATCGAGACGGCCTTGCTGCTCAAGACTGAAAAGCTCATCACAGCCACCAATATGGATATCATCAATCCAAATTTGAGGGACACTGGTAACGCCTGCACGCTCAGCCATGCTGGCGCGTAGTTCCGGGTTCCCATCAACAGGTATTTCAGAGAACTCTGCTCCTTTCTTTGAAAGCAGTGCCTTGGCACCGGTGCAAAAAGGGCACCAACGTGTTGTATACATAACAATTTCGGGCATCAGGAGCTAACCACTGGGAGTTTCATCGCATTCCATTCCATCATGCCGCCCGACATTTTCTGGGCCCGGGCAAAACCTGCATCCCGCAGCTGGCGTGTCGCAGTGCCCGATGATTGGCCAAGCTTACAAACTACGATGACGGGTTTATCTTCACACCCTGAGAGTTCGGTTTTGCGGGTTGCCAATTGCGCCAACGGAATGTGCTGCGCATCTGCAATGTGTGCCTTTTTGTACTCTGCACCGTCGCGAATATCGAGAAAAATACCACCTTCCCCATTGACCAGGTTTATCGCCTGCTGAGGCGAGACTGCAGGCCCAGCCTTACGGGATTCGTGTAAAAAAAGCATGCTTAGCGTTGCCACTAGAGCAAGTAACAAAAGCCATTGTTGGCCAAAAAATTCCAGTAAAAGATCTAATTGCACGGCTGTCTCGTGGAGTGACGGGCGCCCGACGTATGGGGGCTGGCGCCGGAGTATAACGGTTTGCGCCAAAGCGCTCCAGCAGGGTTAATGGGCGTATTGACGACGGCAGGGTTACAATGGCTTTGCATCTGAAGGCTAAGGACCCATACGATCATGAACCAGGTAGAACAAGGACCAACCCTGCTAGTCATTCTGGACGGATTTGGCCACCGTGAGGATCCCAACGATAACGCCATCGCAGCAGCGAACACACCGACTTGGGATAGGCTTTGGCGAACAGCGCCAACAACTCTGATCTCTGGGTCCGGACAGGATGTGGGCTTACCCGAGGGTCAAATGGGTAATAGCGAGGTAGGTCATATGAGCCTTGGCTCTGGCCGCGTGGTTTACCAATCAATCTCAAAAATAGACAACGCCATAATCGATGGCAGCTTCCACAAAAATCCAGCCTACTGTCAGGGCATCGAATCGGCGGTAAGTCAGGGTAAAGCGGTGCATATTATGGGCCTGCTGTCTTCGGGTGGCGTGCACAGTCATGAACGCCATATTTTCGAGATGTTGCGCCTAGCCGCCGCCAAAGGGGCTACCGAAATTTATTTGCACGGGTTTCTCGATGGGAGGGATACGCCACCTCGCAGCGCGTTGTCCACACTCCGCGCAGCTGAAGAAGTCTTCGAGCAGTTGGGGGTGGGTCGCGTAGCCACGATTACAGGCCGCTATTGGTCTATGGATCGAGATCAACGCTGGGATCGCCTAGAAAAAAGCTATCGCCTGCTGTGCGTAGGCGATGCAGAGCACTCAGCGGCCTCCGCTGAATCAGGACTCGAAGCCGCGTATGATCGCGGTGAAACCGATGAGTTTGTGGCCCCCACAAGCATTGGAGCTCCTGCGGTCATCGCCGATAATGATGTCGTAATTTTTATGAACTTTCGTGCTGATCGTGCCCGACAGCTCACTGAAGCTCTAACCCAAAAAAACTTCAGCGGTTTTTCACGGCCGTCACCGCCCGCTATAAACCTGATTTGCACCACCGAGTACAGCAGCCAATTTAGTTGCCCTGTCGCCTTTCCCCCCGATGTCGTCAAAGATAGCTTTGGCGAGGTTCTGGCCGACCAGGGCCTGTCTCAACTTCGCATTGCCGAAACTGAGAAATATGCCCACGTAACGTTTTTCTTCAGCGGTGGGCGTGAAGCGCTGTTTGCAGGAGAAAAACGGATACTTGTCCCGTCTCCAGACGTAGCCACTTACGATCTACAACCTGAAATGAGTGCCGCAGCAGTTACCGATGAAATTGTTCGCGCCATTGAGAACCGAAGCTTTGATTGCATCATTGTTAATTTCGCTAATGGTGACATGGTTGGACACACGGGCGTCTTTGATGCCGCGGTTGCCGCCGTGGAAGCCTTGGATACCTGCCTCAACAAAATTGAAGCCGCGGTGCTAGCGGCCCAAGGACAAGCGCTGATTACCGCAGATCATGGGAATTGTGAGCAAATGCGTGACTATGAAAGTGGCCAAAATCATACCCAACACACCACCGAGTATGTGCCTTTGGTTTACCTCGGGAAGCATCGCGGTGCGCTGCGCCAAAAAGGCGGTACTCTCGCCGATGTTGCGCCAACCCTGTTGACGATGATGGGAATTGAGCAACCGAGTGCTATGACGGGTACCTCACTGATTGTGTCTGACGCTTAGTTGATGGCAACGTTGTTTAGAGGCTGGCTTCTTCCTGCGGCATTTATCAGCATTCTGATGTGCAATAGCGCCGCATACGCACAAAATTCTCAGGAGCAAGACACGGAGGCGCAGCTTGAAACCCTGCAGCTGGAAATTAGCGAAATTCAAATCGAAATCGCTAAAAAACAAAGCAAAAAAGGTGCTCTACAAACGCGTTTAGCCGATGCAGAAAAATCTATTGGCAAATTAGAACAACGACTACTCAGTATTGAGCGTAAAATAGCCAGCGAACTTCCACGCCTTGCGGCTCTTGAAATCGAACGCGATCGGCTTCAGAACGACGTTGTTGCAGAACAAGCGAATATGACCCGCGACTTTAGAACGTTATGGGCGCTTCGCGAAGGCGGAGGGTTACGTATTCTTTTTGGCGATCAAAGCCCCAACGAGATGGCACTTAACCTCGCCTACTTTGATCGAGTATTACAGCAACGCAGTGATGCAGTAGCTCGCTACCAGGCATTACTGCGACGCATTCAAGTCAATGCTGACGCGCTTCGAGTTTCTCAAGCTGAACTCGCCCAACAAAGTTCTGCCCTTGAGAAAGAGCGCCTTCTCGCAGCTGGACTACAAACAGAGCGTCGTCTGGCTCTGTCTGCTGTTGAGGCGTCTTTGTCTGATGACACGACTCGCATGGCGCAGCTCAAACAAGATCAGGCACAGCTGACTGATTTACTGAAACAGATCGGGCAACGACTTAGCGCACTGAATACGCCCAGCCCAGCCATTTCCTTCAAAGATGCCAAGGGGCAAATGATCTTTCCTGCACAAGGAAAAGCCAGCAACCGTTTTGGTGCTTCTCGAAACTCCGGCGATATGTTGTGGCGTGGTTGGTTGATCCCTGCACCTGAGGGCAGCAATGTACTTGCCCTGCATCACGGTAGGGTGGTCTATGCTGATTGGCTGCGCGGCCAGGGGCTTCTGATCATTCTGGATCATGGCGAGGGCTATTTCAGTCTGTATGGGCAGAATCGTAGTTTGCGGCGTGAGGTAGGTGACTGGGTAACTCCAGGTGATGTTATTGCGACGGTAGGCGCCAGCGGCGGTGCTCTAGAGCCGGCGCTATATTTTGAAATACGCAGTGCAGGCGAACCCGTGGATCCGGCCCGTTGGATCAAGCGCTAATCTCCACCTCCAGTTAAACACCACAATCGGGTACCATGGCGTTCCTTAAGGTCAGGACGCCCATGTCTAATGCGGTCTCTCCCTCTCATCACAATCGCCATGCTGATAGCTGTTATTGCCGCAAACGGTCATGCGCAACCTTCCGAATCCGGCTCAGGTTCCGATACGCCTGCCGCCGAAGCCGCCAGCACAAAAGCTGAGGCAACCGAGCCTAGCCCCGCTACGGCAGAAGGTGCACTGCCGCTTGCTGAGCTACAAACCTTCGCCGACGTGTTTCATCAGATACGTGCGGGTTACGTTGAAAAAATTGACGATAGCAAACTGTTTGAATACGCCGTCAGAGGCATGCTTGATGGACTCGACCCGCACTCTGCCTATCTGACAAAGGAAGATTACAGTGACTTGCAAACCACCACCCAAGGTGAGTTCTCTGGGCTGGGTATCGAAATCGGACGACGTGGCAGTTATATCGAAATCATAGCGCCTATTGATGGCTCGCCCGCCGTAGCAGCGGGATTGCAGGCCGGCGACGTCATACTCAAGCTCGACGGAGAATCGGTTAAGGGAATGACTATCGACGAGGCCGTACAAATGATGCGAGGGCCCATCGGGACACCCATCGACTTGGAGATTGGTCGGCCCGGCCAGTCCGAGCCTCTTGAGGTCACCGTAGTAAGGGATGCCATTAAGGTTGCCAGCGTTCGTTCTCGCATGCTTGCGCCCCATTATGGCTATCTCCGTATTGCACAATTTGGTCGACCCACAGGAGAAGAAGCTAACGCTGCTTTGAACAAATTGTTCCTAGAGGGTGAACTGAAGGGCCTAGTGATCGATCTACGCAACAACCCGGGAGGCGTACTGGGCGCCAGTGTGGCGGTCTCAGATTTATTCATGGACAGCGGCTTAGTGGTCTACACAGAGGGTAGACACCCTAGCTCTAGGGAGCGTTTTGAGGCGACATCAGGTGATCTTTTAGCTGGTGCGCCAATAGTCGTGCTCATTAATGGCGGCTCTGCCAGTGCCTCTGAAATAGTCGCCGGCGCTCTACAAGACGTTGGGCGTGCCGTCATTATGGGCACTCGCAGTTTTGGCAAAGGATCGGTTCAAACGGTGCTACCGGTTTCAGAGACCCGTGCAGTTAAGCTCACCACGGCGCGCTACTTCACACCCACTGGTCGCTCTATCCAAGCCGAAGGCATCGTGCCTGACATTGTCGTCGAACGGGCTCGGGTCACCAGCATGGAAGCACGACAAATCAAGGAGTCGGACCTCAAAGGGAGTTTGAATAGCAACGCAGATGCCAACCCTCAGGACGCGGGCTCGGAGAGCGAGTCGCTGACAAATTTGCGTGAAAATGACAACCAACTTTACGAGGCACTGACTCTCCTGCGCGGTGTCAATCTCCTAGTAAAACGTAACCCTCCCCAGCCAGGTGGCGACCAAAGCAGCGCAGATATACCCCCCGCCGAGTAAAAAACCGCTTGTCGCGTTAAAAAACTGGCGCCCCGATCCAACACCACCGGCCACCGTGGCTTTAATCAAGCCTACGGGGCCTGCTGGGTTCCCGCCTAGCACCCTGCTTACCTCTCCCTGGATACAATCTGGTAGAAAAATCCCGCGAAAAATCTTAGCTATCCACAGAGTTTGTCAGGGTGCTCTAAAGAAAAACATTATTGTATCCCTAGAGTAAGCGCTTACTTACGCTTATTGAACAGGTTTTACACAGGTTCTTAGCATTAGGCGGCGGTTGCATTCCAAACAAGAGCAGCATATCTTGGGGTATTGGATCATTTGTACCCCAAGATATAGGGGCATGCGAATGTCTGAAAAGGCCAAAAGCCCGCGCAAACGCCGGAATAATACAAGCAATCTGCAAGCGATGGAGTAGATGCCATTACAGTAAAGCTGCACTTAGTGGGCGTTTTACTACTAGGAACTTTAGCCAGCCAGTGGCTAGAGGCGGCAACCTGCCCCCTGCACCGCCACGGCAATCTCGCGGTCATCATTGATGATCTGGGCTACAACCTCGATACCGCTCAATTAGCAGCTGCGATTCCCGCACCATTAACAATGTCCATTATCCCTGGAACGCCTTACGCCATGGAAGTCGCCGATCTCGGAGCAAAACGCGGTAAGGAAGTTATGCTGCACATGCCAATGGCTGCGGTGCGCACCAAAGTTTTAGATCCCCTTGTTTTGGACAGAAAGCTGCCAGTGGCAGACATTAGTCAACGGGTGAAAGAGGCACTGCAGTCGGTACCGGGCGCAGCTGGCATGAACAATCACATGGGTAGTGCGCTCACCTCCAACCGTCGCGCTATGGATGCGCTGATGTCTGAATTGGCGGCACAGGATATGTTCTTCATTGATTCAAGAACCACTACGAAAACAGTAGCCAGAGCTGCTGCTAAAGCTCAGGGGGTGCCCAGCGCCTCCAGGACCGTATTTCTTGACAACAAGCCTGAGCTCGCAGCAGTGGAAATTCAAATAAAAGAAGCGGTTCGTCGGGCGTTGGTCGAGGGATATGCCATTGCAATAGGGCATCCACACCCTGCAACGCTAACAGCCCTGAGTCGAGCGCTGCCCCGCTTACCGGCAGATGTCACCATTGTCAGCGCGTCACAAATTGCACGCTGTCACGAGAATCATCGACGAACTTCAATGCCTCGCGCGGCGAGGTAATCCTTTGCCTCGGGAATCGTAAATTCGCCGAAGTGAAAAATACTGGCAGCCAACACCGCATCTGCTCCACCCAAGGTGACTCCGTCCGCTAAATGAGCCAGTGAGCCGACACCACCCGAGGCAATCAGGGGAATATCGACGGCCTCACTAATTTGACGAGTGATCGTCAGTTCAAAGCCGTCACGCGTACCATCGCGGTCCATGCTGGTAAGCAGGATTTCCCCTGCACCTTTGGCTGCCATTTTGCGGGCCCAGGAAACTGCCTCAATACCCGTAGGCTTGCGGCCACCATGGGTGAACAATTCATACCGAGCGGGCTCTTGATCACTGCTCACCCGCTTTACGTCCATCGCAACGACAATGCACTGTGCCCCGAAACGCGTCGCAGCAGCCTCCACCAAATCGGGATCGTAGATGGCGGCTGTATTGATACTTACTTTATCTGCACCGGCATTGAGCAATGCTCGAATATCAGCAAGGGCACGCACACCGCCGCCAACAGTGAGCGGAATAAACACTTCTCGGGCAATACGCTCTACGGTTTGCACCGTCGTATCACGCTGCTCGTGACTTGCGGTGATATCGAGGAAAGTGATTTCGTCGGCACCTTGCTCATTGTAGCGCCTCGCAATTTCCACAGGATCCCCGGCGTCTCTGATACCGACAAAATTGACACCCTTGACGACTCGGCCTTGATCAACATCGAGGCAGGGAATAATGCGACGCGCCAGAGGCATTAATCGATGCTCTGCATTGCAGCGACACAGGCCTGTGCTTCTTCCAGATCAAGGGTTCCCTCATAGATCGCCCGCCCAGTTATAGCTCCCATAATGCCCTGGCGACCGTATTGAGCAAGCATTCGGATATCGTCGAGGTGGGAAATCCCTCCCGAGGCAATAACGGGAATAGAGGAGGCTTTGGCCATCTCCAAGGTAGCTACCACATTCACACCCTGCATCATGCCATCTCGATCAATATCGGTATAAATGATCGCGCTTACACCCGCCTGCTCAAAGCGCTTAGCGAGCTCTGTGGCTTGAATATCGGACACTTCTGCCCAGCCGTTGGTCGCTACCCAGCCATTTCTGGCATCAATGCCAACCATGATGCGTCCGGGGTACTCTCTGCAGGCAACGCGAACCAAAGCAGAGTCTTTAAGGGCAGCAGTACCAATAATGACCGACTCAACGCCTAAGGACAGATAACGCTCGATAGTTCCAAGGTCTCGTATACCGCCCCCAATTTGAACTGGCATATCCCCGGTGGTGCCGAGAATCTCAACGACGGCATCATCATTGACAGGCGCCCCCTCAAACGCGCCGTTTAAATCGACCAAATGCAGTCGCTGGGCGCCTTTATCGCGCCAAATTTTAGCCATCCCTGCAGGGTCATCAGAAAATACCGTGCTTTGCTCCATAAGGCCTTTTCGGAGGCGCACGCACTGTCCATCTTTGAGGTCTATCGCGGGTATTACGAGCATGTTCCATCCCATTTCAGAAAATTAGAGAGCAGCTGCAGCCCCGCCAAATGACTTTTTTCAGGATGAAATTGCACGGCGAAGAGGTTGTCTCTCGCCAATGCGGCACATCCCGTTACCCCATAGTCGAAGCTTCCCACCATTAGAGAAGGGTCGCTGGGCTCCACCCAATAACTGTGCACAAAATAAAAACGTGTGGCGTCCTTAATGCCGGACCACAGAGGATGGGATTTTGTCTGCACCACTTCATTCCAGCCCATGTGCGGCACTTTCAAGCGCTTACCCTGCCCATCCTGCAGCCCAGCGCCAAAATAATTCACCCGGCCCGGGATAATACCCAGTGTATCTACGCCGCCATTTTCCTCCGAATGATCAAGCAGAGCCTGCATTCCAACACAAATCGCCAAAACCGGCTGATGCGCCGATGCCAACGCCGCCTTCAACAATCGGTCGCAGCCCAGGCGATTAATTTCCGCCATGCAGTCTTGAATGCCGCCAACACCTGGAAATACCACACGATCGGCCTCGGCAATAATGTCAGGATCATGGCTGACCACAACGCGGGAAGCCCCCGCATGCTCCAAAGCCGATGCAACCGAATGCAAATTACCCATTCCGTAATCGATAACAGCAACGTAACTTGTCACAGCGTCAGAGCGTACCTTTGGTGGAGGGTGTGATACCCGCCATTGCGGGATCGGCGGTAAGTGCCATACGTATCGCTCGGCCGAAAGCCTTAAACACCGTTTCTGCCTGGTGGTGAGCGTTATGGCCTCGCAAATTATCAACGTGCAAAGTCACTAAGGCGTGATTAACGAAGCCCTGAAAGAATTCCACAAAGAGATCAACGTCAAAAGACCCGATCATGCCGCGAGTGAAAGGAACCTCCCAGACAAGCCCCGGGCGACCTGAAAAATCGACCACGACCCGTGACAGCGCTTCATCTAAAGGCACATAAGCGTGTCCATAGCGCGCTAACCCGGTCTTTTCACCCACAGCTTTATAAAAAGCCTGGCCGAGGGTAATGCCTATATCCTCTACGGTATGGTGTCCGTCAATGTGGAGGTCGCCTTTAGCAATAACTTTCAAATCGATCATGCCGTGACGAGCAATCTGATCCAACATGTGCTCCAAGAA
>JAQWYY010000205.1 GCA_029253705.1 Luminiphilus sp.
CAGCTAAGCGCTGCCGACCACCACAAAGAAGCGTTGGAGCACCTGCTAACCGTGTTGCGATCCGATCGTGACTGGAACAACGGTGAAGCAAAGCGCCTTTATTTGGATACGCTGACAACCATTGGTAAGGGCGACCCGCTTGCGGCAGAATACCAGCGTAAACTTTTTTCCATTTTGTATTAGAGGGGGCTGGGCACAGCGGGCTTCGCAGCGCTGGCCAATTCATCGCTCATCCTCACGCTTTGTGGGTTCATGGCAAGACCCTACTTGTCGGTCAACAACCGTTCGACTAGCTTGAAGCGGGCGTAAACCCCAGTAAATATCAGGTCGGGTACAGGGTACTTGCAATCACCGGCCAACTTGCCTACATTCCACAGCGTAGAAAAACATACTCAAGGTTCAAAACATGGCGGCTTGGGCATCAATCCGCCCCTGATAATTGCGAGGCACGTATGGATATTGCGTTTTCAACCGAAGAATTGACCTTCCGGGACGAGGTTCGTGGCTTTTTTGACGAGCAGTTTGACGATGAGCTTGTCTCTCGCCTGCGTGGAGAGAACTTCAAAGAAGCGATCGTTGAGTGGCAGCAGCGGCTTTATAAAAAGGGCTGGATTGCGGCTAATTGGCCTGTTGAGCACGGTGGTACTGGCTGGACGCCCACTCAGAAGTACATTTACGAGACCGAGCGTTCGGAACGCGGCATTCCCGGTGTGATTCCTTTTGGCATTGGCATGGTCGGACCCATGATTTACCAGTTTGGTACGACCGAACAGAAGGAGAAGTTTCTCCCTGGAGTTCTCGACAGCACGACTTGGTGGTGCCAGGGCTACTCAGAGCCAGGTTCTGGGTCAGATTTGGCGTCGTTGAAGACAAAGGCCGAGCTGGATGGCGACCATTACGTAATTAACGGCGCTAAGATCTGGACGAGTTATGCCCAGTATGCCGATTGGATCTTTGTGCTGGTACGGACCAGCAATGAGGGGAAGAAGCAGGAAGGCATCACGTTTATTTTGGTTGATATGAAGACCCCGGGTATCAAGATCAACCCAATCATTTCTATCGATAACGAGCACAGCCTGAATGAGGTTGAGTTCAGTGACGTGCGTGTGCCGGTTGAAAACGTTGTCGGTGAAGTAAATAAAGGATGGACCGTTGCCAAGGCGCTGTTGGCCCATGAGCGAACAGGTATTGCCGACGTTGCTCAATCCAAGCGTAACATTCGTCTGATTAAGGAAGCTGCTGCTGCCGAGGTCAATGGTGGTAAGCGCCTGATGGATGACGCGGGTTTCCAAGCCAGGGTGGCAGATCTTGAAATTGAACTCATGGCTCTTGAATTTACGGAGTTGCGTACGCTGGCAGCGATGGCGGCAGGAGGGTTTCCTGGTCCTGAGTCGTCGCTTCTAAAGATCAAGGGCACTGAATTGCAGCAGGCTACTCAGGAGCTGCGCATGGAAACCGCCGCGTATTACCAAGGGGTTTTGCCGAACGATATGGACCCTGAGGTATTGGGGCATAGCTGGACCCATGAGGCTTTCCGAAACTACATGTACGGACGCGCAGCTACTATCTATGGCGGTTCTAATGAAGTGCAAAAGAATATTATCGCTAAATACGTACTGGGCCTGGAATAAGGGTCCAGAGGGGACAAGACTATGAATTTTGATTTTTCAGAAGAGCAACAAATGGTACGCGATTCCATCGCGCGCTTTGTGCAGGATGATTACGACTGGGACACCCGACGTGCGATTGTTGCATCGGATACTGGTATGAGCGAAAAAGCTTGGCAAACTTTTGCTGAGTTGGGTTGGTTGTCGATTCCATTTGCCGAGGCGGATGGTGGGTTTGGCGGAAACATTGTTGATACCATGGTTATTATGGAAGAGATCGGCAAAGGGCTAGTTGTAGAACCCTACCTGCCAACTGTTGTGTTGTTTGGTGGTCTTATTGCTCGTGCGGGTAACGAAGCACAGCGCAGTGCCTGGATTCCTTCGATCATTGAGGGTTCGACTTCGGGTGCCTTCGCTTATCTTGAGCGTCAAAGCCGCTTCGAAATTGCCGACTGCTTGACTAACGCCAAAGTTGCCGGCGATGGTTGGGTACTCAACGGTGAAAAGGTTGTCGTTTTCAATGGCGCGAACTGTAATCAGATGATCGTCTTGGCTCGCACCGCGGGTGAGCAGTGGGACCGCGAGGGGCTGTCTTTGTTTGTGGTTGCTGCCGATGCCGAAGGCGTGAATCGTGTCGATTATCCGATGATGGATGGTCAGCGTGTTGCGAACATTACCTTTACTGACGTCGCGTTAAACGCTGATTCGTTGTTAGGTGAGGCGGGGGCAGCGATGGCTACCGTTGACGCAATGATTCAAGAGGCCACGATCGCGCTAATGGCCGAGGCCGTTGGTTGCATGGGCACCCTAAACACTAAGACGCTTGAGTACACCAAAACACGAGAGCAGTTTGGTGTAGCTATTGGTACTTTCCAGTCCTTGCAACATCGCATGGTGGACACAATGATGGCCTACGAGCAGGCCAAGTCGCTGTTGTTCAAGGTGGTTTGCGAGTTTAAGCAGGATCCCGCGAGTGCTGAATCCAGTATTCATGCGCTGAAGGTGTTTATCGATAAAAATGCCAAGCTTGTTTATAGCGAGGCAACCCAAATGCACGGCGGTATGGGAATTACCGACGAGCTAGACATCGGGCATTACGCAAAGCGTCTGATGATGATTAATACGACCTTTGGTGATGCGACTTATCACCGTGCGCAGTACATTGATAAGGCCTACGCAGCCTGAAGTTAGGGCTTGCTTTGAATAGACCCGCCTTTTACTGGCGGGTTTTTTTTGCCCCGCGATAATGAAATTGCAAGGGGTAGATCGGACCCCTACACTGTGCGCCCAACTAGGGATCTAATAGTGGATAAACAGACGCGCTTAGCGCGAACTATTCTTAACGGTTTCACGGCTTATTTTGCTGAGTTCGAGAATATTACCCTCGCAGCCCGTACGCGCTTTGAGCTTGCAGAGTGGGGCATCATGCAGGAGATATCGACAAGGCGAATTGATCTCTACAAAGAGAAAGTTCTAGAAACTTTGGCGTATGTTAACGTTATCGCCGACGATCGTATCTCCGATTTTGCATTTTGGACTGAGACTCGCGCCGTCTATGTTGAATTGGTTCGAGGCATGACCAATTTCGAAATTGCAGAAACCTTTTATAACTCTATTTATAACTCAGTGTTTGGCCATCACCGTATTCGCAATGAACACGCCTTTGTATTCTCTCCCCAGGGGGACATGCCGCCGGTCGATGTCCGACGCGTAGTGAAACGCTTCAGTGGTGATTTGCACGACAGTGTTGCGACCCTCCTGTCGCAGTACGCGGTGCATATTCCCTATGAAGACTTAGAGCGCGATTGTGCGTCTATTGTTACAGCCATTGAAGGTCAGCTCGGTGAGGTAGACGGCGAAGTAGATTCGGCGGTTGAGCTTCATACCTTGGAGCACCATTTTTATCGTAACAAGGCCGTTTACATTGTTGGGCGTATTGTAGCTGAAGGCTTACAAATACCCTTTGTGCTGCCTATGCTCCACAACAATGATGCGGCGGCTCCTTCCGTCTATATCGACACCATTTTGTTTGGTTCAGATCGAGTGAGTTTGTTGTTTAGCTTTACTCGAAGCTACTTTATGGTCGATGCATCGATCCCTTCCCAGTATGTTTTGTTTTTGCATCAGCTGATGCCCAAAAAAGATATTTCTGAAATCTACAGTGCGATTGGTCACCATCGTCACGGTAAGACTTATTATTACCGCACGGCCTACCGCCATATGCGTGCTACGACAGACCAGTTTATTGTCGCCCCTGGGATTAAGGGCATGGTTATGACTGTATTTACGCTGCCTTCTTATGAGTTTGTTTTCAAAATTATTAAAGACCGGTTCACACCGCCAAAAGAAGTTACCCACCAGCTTGTTAAGGATAAATATAATTTGGTGAAGCGGTGGGATAGAGCGGGGCGCATGGCCGACACCCAAGAGTTCAACAACCTCGTTTTCGATCGGTCACGGTTTTCAGAAGAACTGATGGCAGAGCTTTACGAAACCTGTCCCTCGCAGTTGGTGATTAGCGGCACGGCTCTGATCATCAAGCACTGCTACGTTGAGCGGCGCATGACGCCGCTGAATTTGTACTTGCAGAAGGCAAGCGATGAAGAGGTTGATGAAGTCATGAACGACTACGGGAAGTCGATTAAGGAACTGGCCGCGGCTAATATTTTTCCGGGGGACATGCTCCTGAAAAATTTTGGTGTGACCCGCCATGGTCGGGTGGTTTTCTACGACTACGACGAGATACAGCCTTTGTTAGAATGTAATTTCCGTCGTATTCCGCCACCGCGAGACGAATATGAGGAGATGGCCAGCAGGCCTTGGTATTCCGTGGGGCCCAACGACGTTTTCCCCGAGGAATTCCGGCTTTTTTTCTCGGGCAATCAGCGAGCAAGAAAGGCTTTTGACGCCCGCCACAGTGATATTTACGATGCAGATTTTTGGACTGGTTTACAAGATCGCATACGGGAGGGGCACGTCGACGACTTCTACCCTTACCCCCGGGTAATGCGTTTCCCTAGAGAATTGAGGAGTACGCCCTGATGGCTTCGATTTACCTTATTCGTCACGGACAGGCGTCCTTTGGCTCAGCCAATTACGATCAACTTTCTAGTTTGGGGCAACGCCAGGCTGATGTGACGGGCCAGTTTCTGTCGACCATCGGCCTGAGAATTGACGCTGCAGTGGCTGGGACTCTGTCGCGCCAGCAAGAAACCGGTGCCCGGGTATTAGCGGGTTTAGGCGACCCCTGTGAGTTACAGACGGACCGCCGCTTCAACGAAATCAACAATGAAGAGCAGGTTAGTGCGCTATTGCCAGGTTTGACTGAAAAAGACGCTCTACTTGCTGAAATCGCAGCTCGAGATTTCGGTGACAGTAAGGATTATCAGAAAATCATAGACGCGGTTTTTAATGCGTGGGTTAGTCCAGACTGCCCCGAATGTGGCATTACACCTTGGCCCGTGTTCCGAGACGGTGTGCACAATGCCCTGAAAGATATTATGAAATCTGTTGGGGCAGGTAAGAACACAGCAGTTTTTACCTCAGGTGGCACGATTGCTACGGCGGTTGGGCTTATCGTGGGCGCTCATCACAGTGGGTTCTACCAGTTTTATGAACCCGTTATGAATTGTTCTATCACTCGGCTGATTTACAGCAGTCAGAGGGTTTCATTGTCTAACTTCAATGATGCAGCGCATTTGCAGCTGCTGTCCGCTCAGTTGCAAGAGTCACTCGTGACTTACCGATGACCCAGATCTGGCTGGTACGCCACGGTGAAGCCTCGGCAACCTGGGGGGAACATAGTGACCCCGGGTTAAGTCATAAAGGGGTGCGAGAGGCCGAAGCTGCAGCAGCATATTTGCAGTCGGTTGTGCCGCAACGTGTGGCTCTTATGAGCAGCCCCAAAGCAAGAGCACAAGAAACTGCGGCACCTTTAGCCGCTCGCTTAAATCTTAGCGTCGTTATTAATGACGCGTTTCAAGAGATTCAAGCCCCGGTACCCCTTGAGGATCGTCAGGTGTGGCTACAGGGTTTTATGCGTCAAACTTGGGAACAGCAGGGGGCCTCACTTTGGGGCTGGCGTGAGGGGATTGTGAGCGCCTTACAGAGGGTCACAGAGCCTACCGTCATCTTCACCCATTTTCTGGTCATCAACGCGGTTGTGGCGCACAGCCGCCAGGCCAGCAAAACGGTTCAGTGTTGGCCTGACAACGGCTCTGTCCATGATGTGGAGTTAGTCAGCGGTGCGATCAATGTGGTGCGCTTGGGTCAGCAGATGACCTCGGTGGTTAATTAATCAACGAGTCTTTGGACGTACCAGGGCTTCTTGGGTTGTGGAGGCTAGTAGCGTACCGTCTTTGCTCCAAAATTGGCCGCGATTAAATCCCCGGGCGTTGCCAGCCCATGGGCTATCGCACTCGTACAACAAGAACTCACTAACATTCACCGGCTCGTGAAACCAAATGGCGTGGTCTAGGCTCGCGGCGATGTGGTTGATATCCCAGTCCTGCATACCTTGAGGATAAAAACTGGTGCCAAGCAAGGCGCAATCTGAGATCAGGGCGAGTGCAGCCTGATGTAGCCTTGGGTCGCCCTTAAGATGGCCTGCGGCTTTGAACCAGTTCTGCTGTTTTTGCTGTGGCTGATCAGTGCGGGCGGTAATTCGGACGCGATCAATTTGATACATGTCGCTGAAGCTTTTGTGCTTGGGCCCTAGGTTTAATGCAGCCGCCTCTTCGGGAGAGGGCACCTGAGGCATTTTTTCGCTATGAGTGAAACCGGCCTCGGTAATTTGATAGCTAATTGACGTGTTAAAAATGGCATCCCCTCTTTGCCGTGCTACAACTCTGCGAGTTGCGAAGGAACGACCATCGCGAATAGGGTCAACATCAAACTCAATGGGAATTGTGGAATCGCCGGCGCGTAAAAAGTAGGCGTGCATAGAGTGAGCCATTAGGGCGCCGTCTACAGTGTCGTTAGCGGCTAGTAAACACTGAGCTAAAACTTGGCCACCAAAAATTCTGGGTTGGGGTATAGGGCTGTGCCCTCTGAACCAGTGACGACCGACTTGCTCAGGTTTGATCAAGTCCATGACATCTTGAAAGTTTGGCACCGATACCTCCCGGGCGCAGATTTAATTGGCAGGCTTTGCTAAGCCAAAATAGAAAACATCGAAGTACTCGATAGCGGTCTGATCAATGTCATCGACACGTCGCCAATCGCTAATATCCATGGCGGCATTGACCGCTCCCTCGAGCATGTTTTGCATGATGGCAGCATCCACCCCTCGGAATTTCCCTGTTTCCTGACCTTCCCGAATAAATTCACCCAGATTATTACTGGCGGCTTGGGTGCGGACTAGAACCCGTCTGCGAATCGGGGGCGGCAATGCAGTAATCGTGTTGTAGCGTATTAACGGGCCAAGGTCCGAGTTCTGAATATGGAATACTTGCCGACAGGCTGTGTCTAGCTTTTGCGGCGCGGACATTGTGGTGTTTCGAATGTCATTGTAAATGGCATCGGTCAAATCCAGCGAGTGCTCGTAGCATTGCGTGAGCAGTGCCTCTTTGTTTGTAAAATGGTAATAAAATGCACCTTTGGAGACCTGCAAATGCTCGGCTATCTCATCGAGAGATGTTCCGTTGAAACCCTTTCGGTTAAAAAATCGTGTCCCGGCTTTAAAAAACGCTTCTTGCTTGAGACGGTTTTGAGCTTCGCGATCAAAGCCTTTGGCGGGAATAACGCCTTCAGCACTTAACACGTGGTCCTTGGGCCTATACTGGGCATCAGGTGTGAACAAACCATGTTTCACGATGTCCCTGAGCGCGGCTCCCGCGAGTACGGCATCTTCACGAGGCATCTCATAAAGCCAATAGAATGACCAATCTAAAGCTCCAATCAGCGCTCGAGTTGTAGCCGTGGAGTGGCAGGGACGTATGACCGACATATCGATGCCGTCTCGAATATAGGAGCGGATACGTATAAACATGCGCAAATACTGAGCACTGAGTGCCTCACGGTGCTCGTCTTTTAAAGACGCAAATTCCAAGGGTGCTGCGTAGTAGTCTCCATGGCCTGACAGCGCCTTTAAAATGGTTGAGATATGTTCTTCCATGAACAGAAGCACCCGTTCTAGGGGGTCGTCAGTAGTTGCCTCTATTTGATCAAGTGTGCTGTGCGCTCGATGCATTGCAGCGTCATAGCATTGATAAATGAGGTCTTCTTTGGTTTTTACGTAGTAATAAAGGCTTGTCTTGGTCAGACCGAGTTTATCGGCGACGTCGCTTAGCGTGGTAGATCGGGCGCCTTTTGTATTAAAAAGCTTTGCAGCTCTCGATAAAATCGCACTGTGCTTTGCCTCGTGCTGAATACCGCGATTGAAGGGCGATCCGTTGTCTGTGACGTTTGCCAAAATAAAGTCATTCGCAATATTCGATTTTTTGAACTTTAAGTATTTTTTTTGTCCGTGTCCATGTATGAGTGTTTTATTTGAACTGTAATGGCCTCTAGACTACTCAGGAGGCGTTTAGGGAGCTTTTTTTTATGACATCAACTATTTTGTTTGAACAAGAAGCGGGTATCGCGACTTTGCGATTTAATCGACCGGATCGTCGCAATGCCCTGGGTCGTGAAGAGTTGTCTGGTATTCAATTGGCACTGGGTGCACTGAAGCCCGAGACACGAGTTCTAGTCATTACTTCTGCATCCGGTTCTACTTTTTGCGCCGGCGCCGATTTACAACAGATCCGTGCTGGTGAGCTCGATGGCGATCAGTTTCAGCAGGTTACTAACGACCTGGCTGATTTATCCATTCCCACCCTTTGCGTTATTAATGGCAATGTTTTTGGGGGCGGTTGTGAGCTCGCGATGTCTTGTGATTTTAGGCTGGCTGCTCAAGAAATAATAATGCGCGTGCCTGCTTCTGCCATTGGTTTGTGTTATCCCTTCGAGGGTATCGAGCGCATGGTCAGTCGCTTGGGCGTGAATCTAGCAAAACGGATTCTTGTGGCAGCAGAGGAGTTTTCCGCCAAACAGATGCTTGAATTTGGAATCGTCAATCGATTGATTCGGAGTGATCAGCTGGTGAGGGAAAGTAATCTCGTTGCCGAGATGCTGGCGCAGCGTGCACCTTTGGCAGTGGCCGCAATGTTAAAAATTATCCGCCAAGCAGAGCGTGGCGGGGTCGTTGCAAGTGATGCCCGTGAGCTGGCACGTATTTGCTCTGAATCAGACGACCTGAGAGAAGGTCTACTGGCACAGAAAGAGCGGCGGGCACCAATTTTTAAGGGTTGTTAGTCTAGCGGCGGCCTAGTAAGCAGCGATGTTATGCCCAGCGCTGCAGCCCTGCCACCGCGTTGCGTGCAAGCTCCTCAACGTCGTCGTAATCTTCCTGAGTCAAAGTGATCTGTCCAAGAGCAGCTGCTTGCTCTATGTCATCTAAAGCTTTAGTCAGCTGTGTAGCACCTACGTTACCACTCATAGACTTTAAGGCATGGGCGTGTTGTCTCAGCATCTCGGTATCGTCGTTGTTCACCGACGATCGAAGGTCGGCGAGGCTAGCCGGTAATTGTGCGCTGAAAGAGGCGATCACTTTTGCGAGCAGGGTTCCACCTGCAGAGCCCGAGTTAATGGCCATTATTGACTCTATGACGTTCTCATCAATCGGACCTTGAGTGGTTGGGTGCTCTGATGCAGAGGCTTTAACGGCTTCTACAGAAATTTTATGCGCAAGCGTGGCACCGATCCGATTTTCTAGCTGGGCGACATTGAAAGGCTTGGTCATGAACTCGTCCATACCGGAATTTAACGCTTGCTCGTACTCTTCGGCGCGCGCAGCTGCCGTAAGTGCAATAATTGGCGTGCGCGGGTAGTTTCTTTCCGATTCTATTTCACGAATTAGCTTGGTAGCTTCAAAACCATCCATTACCGGCATTTGGCAATCCATGAGAACCAAGTCAAATCGGTGACGGCGAAAAAGCGTGACAGCCTCCAGCCCATTCTCGGCAAGGCTAGATTTAAGGCCCATGGATTTTAAAATTTCTTGGACGAGAATCTGATTGACTTTATTGTCTTCAACCACCAGCACGTCGGCACTTATTTGCATGACGCTGGCAATTGCTACGGTTTGTGGTGATTTGCTCGATAGTGCCTCTTCGAGGTTGCTTGTTGTAATGGGCCTGTGTAAGCCAATCCAGTGGTGGGAGTGTAGGCGTGGTGAAAGGCTTTTTATAGATGTAGCAAGAATCTTTTTGGCGGAATGCAGACGCTGTTCAAGATCGTCGAGCTCACTGGGGTTCAGAAGTTGATCGATGATTAGCGCATCGCAGGTGATCTCATCGGCGGCCTCGATGCTATGTATGTCAATAGTGCGGTAACCAATTAGTGCAGCATGCGCGGCGGTGCTATCGCTTAGGACCTTGTCGTCAGTGAGTAGCCCGATAGTGCCACGATCTAATGGTGGTCGAACTTCCGCAATTTCTAAGGGTATGGTCACAACTACTCGAGTGCCGAAGCCGGATGCAGGAGTTTCTATAGAAAGCGAACCTCCCAGAACTTCAACGAAATTACGACAAATAGTTAGACCTAGTCCCGTTCCACCATATTGCCTGGTGGTGCTGGTATCGGCTTGAGTAAATTTCTCAAAAACCCGAGCTCTGGCATCATCTGGTATGCCATCTCCTGTGTCGTCTACTACCATTCGAATGTCGCCTGATGGCTCAACATTCAATGCAACAATAATACGGCCCGACTCGGTAAATTTAATCGCATTACCGACGAGGTTAGTGATGATTTGGCGTACCTTTTGCGGGTCTCCAATGTAGCTGCCAGCTAGCGAGATATCGGGTATGAAGTCTAGTTTTAGCCCCTTTCGTTGGGCGGGTTCACCCTGTAAGTAGCAAACCTCATCAATGACGCTGACGAGGTCGAATTCTACTGATTCAACATCCATACGGTCAGCTTCGATTTTGGCTAGATCCAAAATCTCACTAATAAGGTGCAGTAAAGTTTTTCCAGAATTTAGTGCTGCTCGAGCAAAACGACTTTGCTGCGGAGTCGTATCAGTTTTAAGTAAAAGTTCATTCATCCCAATAATGCCGTGCAGCGGAGTTCTAATTTCATGACTCATTACCGCAAGAAATTCGGATTTGGCAACATTGGCGGCTTCAGCGGCTTGCTTGGCGTCTTCAAGGTCTATGGTTCTTTC
>JAQWYY010000216.1 GCA_029253705.1 Luminiphilus sp.
CATTGCTTCAGACGCTGAGGTTCTCTCTGAGATAAGTTAGCCTTCATCGGAAAGTCCGTCTGAGGCAAATTCAAGGTGCTTTTATAATCACTCATACTTAAAAACTACTAGCTATGACCAGGTTGAGCCAACCAGTGGCGGGCATTATCAATATCCTTCGCGATACCTTCCTTCAAGGCATCGAGGGATTCGTACTTAATTTCTTCTCGTAGCTTGTGCAGAAACCGAACCTCAAGACGCTGCCCGTAAAGGTCACACTGACGATCGAGCAAATGTACCTCAAGATTCGCTTTCAGTCCGTCATCTACAGTGGGCCGCGTGCCCACATTGGCAACCGCCGCCGCCGACTCTAACCCTGGGCCGTCTACCCGCACAGCGAAAACGCCGGACAAGGGACTGCGAATTCGATTAATACGAATGTTGGCCGTGGGCGCACCTAACTCACGTCCCAGTTTACGCCCATGCTCCACCCGTCCCGTCATCGTAAAAGGTCTGCCGAGTAACGCCTGCGCCTCGACAAAATGGCCCTCAGCTAAGGCCGTGCGAATACGGGTGCTGCTGACCCGGGTATCTGCTATTTCTAAGGTTCCTGTCGGTTGCACTTCGTAATTAAATTTTTCAGCAAGCCTGCGCACGTAATCGTAGTCGCCCTCGCGACTGTTACCAAATCGAAAATCATCTCCAAGAGCAATATAACGCGCCCCCAGACCCTCCACGAAGACCCTGCTGACGAAATCTTCAGCACTCATGCCCCGAAGCTCTTCATTAAATTTAAGCACCAATACCCGGTCAATGCCTGTGCTTGAAAGAAGTGCCAATCGCTCACGAAAATTCGTGATTCGAGGCGGCGCTTCCAGTGGTCGAAAATATTCACGCGGCAACGGCTCAAAAACGATAACCGTCGACAATAAATCTCGCGCTAGCGCACAAGAAGACAGATGCCTGAGAACCGCCTGATGCCCAAGGTGAATACCATCAAAAGCGCCTACAGTCACAGCACATCCACGGTGCTCCGATCGCAAATTGTGCAGGCCGCGGATCAAATCCATGGTTTAGTTACAGGTTGACGAATAAGACGTCGAGTATATAGAAAACAGCGCTTGGGCGCGCCTAATAGGCCTGTCATCTTGACTTACTGAGGTACGGCAGGACTTTGAAGATCTCTCAGGCGCAGTCCCAAGCACCATAGGACCGCTCCATAGGCCAAACCACCCGCCATTACCAAAGCTGCCATAGCCAACCCTCGGTGAAGTGCAACAGCATCCAGCCACCAACTGGCATCAGGTAAGCAAAGCCAAAGCACGCCAAGCATCACTACTATTGCGATCAAAATATGAGTCGATCGAGACAGCCTAACGCTCGCAGAACCCAGCAAGAGCCCCTCGTGCCTAAGACCGCGATATAGAAGACCGGCGTTTAACCAGGCAGCCAGACTGGTAGCGAGTGCCAGGCCGACATGCCCCAAATCAAAAGCCCACATGAGCGGAAAAATGAATAGCGGGTTCATGACCATATTCGACACCATGGCAATAATGCCGATGCGCACCGGCGTTTTCATATCTTGACGAGCGTAATAGCCCGGGGCCAGCACTTTAATTAACATGAACGCCGTCAAACCCAAAGCATAGGCCCGAAGCGACCAGGCCGCCTTATCAACATCCTCCGGGCTGAATGCGCCGTATTGAAATAGGGTTGTCAAAATAGGTTTTGCAAGCAGTATCAGTGCCGCCGTAGCCGGCAATGCGACTAAGACGATAAGACCTAACGCCCAATGCAGTGTGGCCACAAATGCAGGATCTTTGTCGGTCGCTTTTGCTCGTGCCTGTTGCGATGACAGGTTGGGCAAAATAACAGTGGCAACGGCTATGGCAAATATCCCTAGAGGTAATTCAGTCAGCCTGTCGGAATAGTAAAGCCACGATACGCTTCCCGCTGGGAGCAGCGAAGCCAATACGGTATCCAACAACAAATTAATCTGGCTGACCGAGACGCCAAATAGTGCAGGAATCATTAACGTCAGAATTCGTTTTACACCGGGATGTTTCGTGTCCCAGCGCGGTCTTGGCAACAAATTGAGGCCATACAAGGAAGGAATTTGAAACAGCAGTTGCAACAGGCCCGCCATCATGACGCCAAATGCCAGCGCATAAACGGGCTCCTGTACCGCAGGGGCCAAAAAAATAGCTGCCGCAATAAGACTAATATTCAACAAGACCGGCGTAAACGCGGGCACTCCAAACCGGCCATATGCGTTTAATATGCCTCCCGCAAAGCCGGTCATGGAAATTAAAAATAAATACGGAAAGGTAATTCTAATTAGGTCTGCTGTCAGGCTCAGCTTATTAACATCGCTGGCGAAGCCGGGGGCAAATACAAGGGCCACCAGTGGCGCAGCCAGTATTGTCAGAGTGGTAAGCAAAATAAGAACGCCCCCAAGAACACCCGTCACGCGATCGACCAAGGCCCGCACGGCCTCAAGCCCACCTTGCTCTCGAGTTTCTGTAAGCACGGGGATAAAAGCCTGAGCGAAGGCTCCCTCGGCAAATAACCGTCTTAAAAAATTGGGGATTTTAAAGGCGACAAAAAAAGCGTCTGCGTTACTGGTGGCACCTACCAGATTAGCCAGCACAACATCGCGCACCAGTCCCAACACTCGGGAAACCATCGTACCGCTTCCCACTAACGCGCTTGAGTGGAGCAGCCCCTTGGCTTCCCCAGCAGGCTTACCGGCGATTGTTTCAGTGTCTAATTGTTCAGCCATTGCTCACGAAGGGCCTCACCGTGTCGTGCCAACCATTGCAAAGCGATAAGCGTGTGTCCGTTATTTATTTTATCAGCATCGAGCATGCGCAGGGCCTCGACTCTTGAAACAGCATGCACCAGTAGGTCCTCGTGCTCTGCGGCCAGACCATGAATTTCGCCGACTCCCGCCGAAACACTGCGGCCGACAAACACTCGAATTTGTTCAGAGCAGGCGCCCGCGCTAGGATAAAAGGTCGCGATAGGTTCCAAACGGTCAAGTGTACAACCGGCCTCTTCTGCGGCCTCCCGGGTCGCCACCTCAGCATCTGTCTCTCCATCGGCCACCATGCCTGCGACCAGCTCTAACATCCAAGGGCTATCTTGCTCGCGCAATGCTCCGGGTCTGAACTGTTCGACTAAAATAAGTTCGTCACGGATGGGGTCCCAAGGTAAAACCGCCACGGCATCACCTCGCTCAAAAATCTCACGGGTCATCGGACGGCTCCAGCCGCCGCCAAATAAACGGTGTCTAAGGCTCAACTTTACCAGCGAAAAAAAACCGTGGTACGCCACTTCACGTTCCAAAATTTCTGCATCAGGTGCCGAAAACCGCGGTGAAAATGCTGTCAAAACCTGCGCTCCGTGTACCAGCTCACGGGCCGACTATGGTCATCGACGCGATCAACAACATCGAGAATCAGTGCAAATAACGCCATGCGTACCAGCACGCCATTATCACTCTGACGGAAAATGGCCAAATTGGGGTTGTCGTTTAAATCGACGTCTAACTCTCTAGCGCCCTCCCGAGAATCACGGGGCAACGGGTGCATAATTACCGTGTTAGGTTCGCAATGGGCTGTGTAAATACCCTGGTTTAATCGAAAACGGCCTCGGTAAGCATCAGCCTCGGCGCGGGTGGTAAAGCGCTCTTCCTGCAGCCGTGTGGAGTACACAATATCGACGTCTGCGATACCTACTTCCAAACTATCAGTTTCTAAAACGTCATGACCACCAGCCCTAAGTTCATCGACTATCTCTGCAGGCATTTTGAGCTCTGGTGGGGACACCAAGTTCACTTTTATCCCTTGAAATAACTGTAATAGCCGCGACAAAGAATGCACCGTACGGCCAAATTTCAAGTCGCCTACCATGGCCACGCGCAAAGTTTCGAGTGTACGCCCACGGTCAGCGAGCTCACTGCGAATCGTATATAGATCGAGCAGTGCCTGGGTGGGGTGCTCGTTGGCACCGTCTCCGCCGTTGATAACAGGCACGCGACTCCCTTGAGCAAACTCAGCGACGGAGCCCTCAGCCGGGTGACGCATTGCGATGACATCAGAGTAGCCACTTAACACCCGAGCGGTATCGAATAGCGACTCGCCCTTGGCTATAGCAGTGCTTTCGAAGCCGGTGGTTTCACGGACTTCGCCCCCCAGCAAATTAAAGGCACTGCCAAAGCTAATTCGCGTACGCGTAGAGGGTTCAAAAAACATTGAGCCCAAAATAGCGCCGTCAAGAACGTGGGTCACACGCTCCCGATGGGCATAAGGCCGCATGCGATCGGCCACAGCGAAGAGTTGATCGACATCGGCACGTTCGAACTGACGAATACTGAGGATGTGGCTACCGGGAAAGTGCAAAGCTTCAGTCCTGTGCCTAGAGTTACGCAATGATAACTCATGGCACGCTAGGATTAGCCGAGAAATTAGGGCGGATTATTACGGACTGTTTATCGACTCCACAGCCACAAAAATCTCCCTACCTTGGCCTTTATCGGTGCTGTATTTGCAACTTTCTTGACGACGGATGTCAATCGGCCAGTTCGGCTCGGAGCTCGCCCATATACTGCTCTAGATCATCAAGCGCTGTTATTTGCTGAGCACTCAATCCCTCTCGAGCACGCTCATCACTTAGGTGCTTATTAAAGTCTTCCCAGTTAGGACCGGCTTTATCCGCCAAGGTCTCGCGGCAGTGCTCACGCCATCGAGCTCTCTCATCGAACTTGAGGCTCTCAGGAAAATTCCGCGCGCGGTAACGAAAAAACACTTCCGGAAGTCTCCGATCCTCAAATGTCCAGGTGTCGTTTGCCAGACTGGTGGGAGTTGCACACCGAATTGCCTCAAGAAGAGCCTCGTCACGTCGCCCCAGAAAGGCGTCGTAAAGCTGCGTATCGGGGTCGGAACGCGGCGCAAAATCTCGATCCGCGTAGATCTGCTGAATGAAATGCGTAAATCCACTAGGATCCGCCTTGCGCGCACCCCCATAGGCCGCCAGCGATGCCCGGGTTTGATCACCATCGAGCCCCAAACGCTCTGCAGGCTCACCACTGACCCAAGTGGTTGGCAGTACTACGGGAGCACGATTTAACTTTACCGTCTTTATTGGCGGGCGCTTTACCCCTTTGGGAAGGTCGGCTTTGGGAGTAAATAGCAGCTGGCGGATATCTTCGGGAGCTTTATCGAAGAAGGCGGGCTCCTCACCCAAGTCCGCACAGATAATTTCATTTTTATATCTAGGATGGGGCGCCAGTGGCAGCACTATCGCTAAATTACTGCGCTGGGCACCGAACTGGCCAGACACATGAATAACCGGTTTGGGATCAGCGCAATTAAGCAGAGGCGCTACCGCCTGTTTAACGCGTTGAGCGTACAGCGTATCAAACAGCACGGGCTGCACCTTGCTGAACAAGCGAGCCAACGCAATGGTCGCCAAAACGTCTGCTAGAGCATCATGGGCGTTGCCGTGGTCTATACCATTAGCGGCAGTAAGATCCTCCAGGCGGAAGCTGGGCAGCCCGTCTTCTCGAGTGGGCCAAACAACACCTTCGGGCCTCAGGGCATAAATTGCCCGTGCTACATCGATCAAGTCCCATCGACTTCTATTTTGTCCAAATTCGCGAGCGTAGGGGGGAAAAAAATTGCGGTACAAGGCAAAGCGCGTGATTTCATCATCGAACCGAACCGAGTTGTAACCCAAAGCGCAGGTACCGGGAACCATGAACTGGCTTAGAATTTGCGCCATAAAAGCCCCCTCAGGGGATCCCTCGGATAAGGCCTTGTAGGGGCTTATACCCGTAACGCGAATCGCGGCTGGGTGCAGCAAGCAGTCGGGACTAGGCCGACAGTAGTGCACCAGCGGATCACCTATAACATTAAAGGCTTTATCGGTCCGCACGCCGGCAAACTGGAGCGGCCTGTCCTCAAAAACATTGGCACCTGAAGTCTCATAATCATGCCAATAAAAGCTTTCAGATGAGCTCAAGAGACTGCTCTTCAATCCTTTGCTGCCAAACCTTTGGGCCTGTAATGTGCACCGACTCTCCTCGGGAATCCACTGCGACGCTTACTGGCATGTCGCGCACGGTAAAGGCGTAAATAGCCTCCATTCCCAAATCCTCGAACGCCACAACACTGGCCTCGGTAATTGCCTTGGATACCAGATAGGCGGCCCCACCGACGGCCATTAAATAAACAGCACCGTGCTTGCGGATAGCCTCAATTGCAACGGGGCCACGCTCGGCTTTGCCGATCATACCAATGAGCCCAGTATGCTCCAAAATATCATCGGTAAATTTGTCCATGCGGGTTGCTGTTGTCGGCCCAGCGGGCCCCATAACCTCGTCACGCACAGGGTCGACCGGCCCCACGTAGTAAATAAATTTACCCTTTAAGTCGACAGGCAATGGCTCTCCGTCGCGCAGCATTTGCGTCATCCTCTTATGGGCGGCATCACGTCCCGTGTACATCGTGCCCGACAATAAAATAGTGTCTCCGGGCTGCCAGCTATGGGTGTCTTCTATGGTTACGGTATCCAGATCAACCCGGCGCACCGAGTCACCCGTATCCCAGCTCACCTCAGGCCACTGATCGAGGTCGGGTGCAACCTGCAAGGCAGGACCAGCACCCGTTAGCGTAAAGTGCGTGTGCCGAGTGGCGGCACAGTTGGGAATCATGGCAACAGGCAAAGAGGCCGCATGGGTGGGGTAATCCATCACTTTGACATCGAGCACTGTGGTCAACCCCCCGAGACCTTGGGCACCAATACCCAGTCGATTCACGCCATCCATAATCTCAAGGCGCAGCTCCTCTGCGCGGTTTTTAGGGCCCTGCTGACGTAGGCTTTGAATATCAATAGGGTCCATCAATGACTCTTTTGCCATAACAGCCGCTTTTTCAGCAGTGCCACCAATACCAATCCCTAACATGCCCGGGGGGCACCAACCTGCACCCATTGTCGGGACGGTCTTAAGAACCCAATCCACAATACTGTCGGAAGGGTTCAGCATTGCTAGCTTTGCTTTGTTTTCTGACCCGCCACCCTTCGCAGCAATACGTATATCGACGGTGCCACCGGGCACTAAGCGCGTGTGAATAACAGCAGGGGTGTTGTCCCGGGTATTTGTTCTTGCGCCAGCAGGATCTGCCAGTATTGAGGCCCGTAAAGTATTGTCAGGATGCGTGTACGCGCGGCGCACCCCCTCATTGATCATTTCTTCCAGTGACTGTTTTGCATCCCATTGGACGTCCATACCCACTTCCACAAACACCGTAACAATGCCTGTGTCTTGACACAGCGGTCGATGCCCCGTGGCACACATTCTTGAGTTAATCAAAATTTGGGCCATAGCGTCTTTGGCCGCAGGATTAAGCTCCATTTCATAGGCTTGATGTACAGATTGCACAAAGTCGATGGGGTGATAATAAGAAATAAACTGCAGGGCATCGGCCACGCTGTCTATGAGGTCGTCTTCGCGAATTACGGTCATCTCTTACTCATCTCCTTAGCATGCCCTTTGCGACAACCAACCTAATAACGGGTCGCTGCCGCGTGACATTCAAATCTGTATTCAGGGGGTACCCGGCAGTGGGCTCACCGTTGAAGGTGCAGGCTCGCTGTTACGCAGTTGATCTTCAAGCCGGCTAATGCTGGCATTGACCTGCCTACGAAAGGCATTAATTGACTCAATCCATTCCTCATTGGATGTGACCCGCTGTTTCATCGCAGCTCTGTCAAGGTTCGCCTTGTTGACGTTGTCCGCTAACCTCTCAAGATTTGCCTGCGCATCCATGGCCGTTTTAGACAGTCGCTCGAGATCGCCCGCCACACGCTTCAGAGCCGTCATATCAGCATTAAGGGCGTTAACCGATTTACCCTGCCCGGCTGCCAGTGTTTGCAGTTTACCGATATTGGTTTGAGTTAGCGCCGACGCCTTCTCTAGCTTTGACACTTTGTTGTCCATTTCCCTGCGCCGCTGCTCTAGTCGTCGGGTTTCTTTATCGACCACGTTTAATTGCGCACCCAGAGCTGCGGCAGATTTCTCAACGCTTTCATCGGTGTCAGAAAGCAGGGCTTCAAGATCAGCGACTCGACCCGCCACCATGGCTCCGTCGGATAAAGATTTGTCTAACATTAGCTGCAACTGCCAGGCCCAAGCGCAGGCCACCGCTGCAACTACCAAGGTCACTGTGAGCACCAATCGCGCAAAAAAGCCCATACCGCCGCGACCTGCAGCTGGTCGGTTTCCCCGCCCCGGAACAGCATCGCGAGGCGCACTGGAAACCCCTTCGTCCCGAATTGCGGCAAAGGAGGGAATGGTTGAATCTGGCAAATCATCACGCGCCATGTTCGTACTCTGCTGTATAAAAAGAGGAGTATATCGCGACAATGCCGTCGCTTCAGCGGGCATGTGAAAGAGTTTTCAAAACACTTCCATTAATACCTGGCAGTACTCAGGTTGCCTTGTAACGCGATCCACCGCGCCAAGACAAACACGGCAATATTCCTTCACTGTCAACAAGCCGCTTAATGCGTATGGCAGCCTAAGATGGCCCGGTGATGTTAAGACCCAACAGTACGACACCGTGCGTAAGTGCTGCCCCGCTGCCTTAAAACACCAGCCGCTCACCTTTTATCATCCAAAAAAAAGCAGCCTAGAGGGCTGCTTTTTTGCACTACAAAAGGTAATTAGACGTAGTTCAGCAAGCCAAAAATCACAAGAGCCAAAGCCAGTGAGCAATGAATCACACCAACCACAGACTTCATGGGGCCCTGTCCGCCAAACAGTGCGTTCGCCTCAAGAACTAAAATCAAACCCATAGCCGCATACAGCCCGGTATCGGTGCCGCCCAAAGCCAACTTTCCCGAGCCGAGCATGCCTAGCAGCATGGGACCTGAAAGCAGTGTGTTAGTGCGGCTGGCAAGGCCTGCCTTGGCAGCTGCTGCGGGCCCGTCGCCCTCCTTCATACCCAGAACAATTTGCTGCTTAGGCCAAATGATGAGCCAAACGTTTAAAAACATGAGCGTTCCCGCCAATGCACCCATCCAAATCGCGGGCATGGCTACACCAAAAGCTCCCAGCTTGTGGAACAGATAAGCACCAGTTAAGAAGGTAATAAGCGCGCCCCATCGAAACCACCACAACGCTCTGGGTGCAAGCTTGGCCATCGCATCGGCTTTGGCACTGGCCTCTGCCTCTTTAAAATATTCAGTCTGAACAAAATTGAAGTAGTACAACATGCCAATCCAGACGATACCGGCCAGCACGTGGAAATAGTAGCCGAGGAAGTGGAGTTCATTCATGGGTTGTTCTCCTGTTTGTTCATAACAAGGCAGATAAAAAATGCCAAATCCTTGATTTGGCGCTACCTAATTATAGGGGGCACCGCCTAAAGTTGCTATGGCCAATAGCAACATCTGAAGAATTCTAATGTGGACACTGGGCATTCTAAGAAAGACTGAATAAAGCCGTTAACCCGCTCGTGGTTACTACAAATGGGGTTCTAAGCCTCTACCACCACTTTAACGCCCAGCTAACTTAAGTTAGCCAAATACCGGATAACCCATATAAATATGAACAAAAGCAATACCACCGAAGGCAAGCACCGCTGAAACTCCAGTCATCACCTCTCGACCAGCGGTTGTTTGTACCGACAACGCCGGCTTGCCATCTTGTTTGTTAATGAGAATGACGCTTATAACAGCCCACACTAGCAACCCTCCGAAAAGTACCATTGAAGCGGTGTCGCCATTGACCAAGAGATGCCCTATGGACCAGCTTTTTATAGCCGTTAGCTGAGGGTGACGAATACTGCCGGTTATCCAGCTCTTAGTTGACGCTGCAACCATTAGATAAATTGCTAGCAACATTAAAAGATTATTTACGGCTACACCTTCGGGGCTGCGACCCCAATAAAATGCGCCCTGTGCGTGGGAGTAACCGAGATACATGAGCACCAAGGACCCCAAAATGGCGATGCTCATAATCCCTCTACCTGCACCACCCATAGCCGCTCGTGCATCTGGCGCAATTCGCTTAAATAAGTGCGCAGCAGACCAAATTAAAACACCAGCTACCAAAAGAAGCATGACAAACCCTTGTAGGTCTTATTTGCCTCGTAGAGTAACGAAAAAATCCAAGAACGGCGAACAGCAAACATAAGCGATTCACTTCAGAACGCGGGCTTTTTAATCTTGGGCCTCCAATACGGAGAAATTTAGGCCAACAAAAAGCCGCCTCATACTGGGCGCTAGAATCCACAGACCTAACTCAAAAATGGCACCGCCAACGTAATACGGGGGCCATGACCATAGCTTTAAGCGTTTTAAGTTCATGCCTTGCAAACACAAGCGCGACGGAGGTGTGCTATGCCCGTCATAATTTCTCTGCTGGCAGCTGGCTACCCACAAGACAGCTGAGCCAAGGTGTGCCCATGGCTTTTGTTCGTGACATAAAAAACCCGGCCGGAGCCGGGTTTTTTACACCGTAAACGATGCTTACATCATGCCGCCCATGCCGCCCATGCCGCCCATATCAGGCATTGCAGGAGCACCAGCGTCATCTTTAGGAGAGTCAGCAATCATTACTTCAGTGGTGATCATAAGACCGGCAACAGAGCCCGCGGCTTGCAGCGCTGTACGCGTTACTTTTGCGGGGTCAAGAATGCCCATGGCGATCATGTCGCCATATTCACCCGTCGCCGCGTTGTAACCAACATTACCTTCAGCCTGACGCACTTTGTCGAGAACAACCGAAGCCTCGTCACCTGCGTTGGCAACGATTTGACGCAGAGG
>JAQWYY010000221.1 GCA_029253705.1 Luminiphilus sp.
CGCAGAGTGTAACAAAGCACTGAACAGGCCACGCTGCCCCTGCTATGCTTCGCCCCCGTTACGGGTCGGTAATCTACCCGTCTTTGGAGAAATCACCATGGAACCGATGGTCACCATCGCTTTAAGAGCCGCCCGCAAAGCTGGCGACCTTATAGTCAGAGCCTCAGACGAACTTGATCGCGTGGGACATCAGGCGAAAGGCGTCGCTGATTATGTCACCGAAGTTGATATCGCGGCAGAGCAGGAAATACTTTATCAGTTGGGCAAAGCCTATCCAGACCATGCATTCTTGGCCGAGGAGAGTGGCCAAACCGGCAACGCAAACTCCGATCATGTCTGGGTTATAGACCCGCTCGATGGCACCAGTAATTTCATGCGCGGCATACCCCACTATTGCGTGTCGATTGCTTGCATTATCGAGGGCCGCTTAGCCCACGCCGTTGTGCTCGACCCGGTCCGGCGCGAGGAGTTTACCGCTTCTCGCGGACGTGGCGCTCAATTAAATGGCCATCGTCTGCGCGTTAGTAATCGCACCGATCTGCGAGAATGTTTATTAGGCACAGGCATTCCATTTTTGGGACACGAACAACAGCGGCTCCCTCAATACACGCAAACACTGGCTGAACTTGCCGGCCAATGCATGGGCATCCGCAGAGCAGGTGCGGCTGCACTGGACCTCGCCTACGTTGCCGCGGGGCGGTTCGACGGTTTTTGGGAAATGGGCCTAGAGCGCTGGGACATTGCCGCAGGGGCACTTCTCGTAAAAGAAGCCGGCGGCCTCATTGCTGACCTCAATGGTTCAGAGCGCTACCTAGATAATGGTCAAGTCGTATGCGGTAACCCAAAAATCTTCAAGCAACTTCTTTCCACAGTGGGACCAGTGTTGAGGTAATGCCCTGAGCCTAGACCTGAGAGCCGTCTTCACTGCCGCCCTCTTTAATAGGAATGGCTACATCTTCCTTGCTCACGCCCATGGCCAACAAAATTGTCGCTGAAACATAAATTGATGAGTAGGTACCAATAGCGACACCCGCCAATAGCGCCAAGGCGAAACCGTGGATCATTTCTCCGCCAAACACGGCCAAGGCCAACAACACCAAAAGTGTCGTCAATGATGTCACCAACGTTCGGCCAAGGGTCTCGGTTAAGGAGATGTCAATGACCTCTGAAGATCCCCTACGGCGCAGTTTCCGGAAGTTCTCGCGGATACGGTCGGCTACAACAATCGTGTCATTAAGCGAGTAGCCGATAACCGCAAGAATCGCGGCCAAAACCGTTAGGTCGAACTCTAGCCCCATCAGTGAAAAGAAGCCCAGAACAAATAAAACATCATGGGCGAGTGCCATTACAGCGCCCACGGCAAATTTAAATTGAAACCGGAAACCCACGTAAAGCATCACCAAACCTAGGGCGAGTAACATGGCCAGGCCGCCTTGCTCACGCAATTCCTCACCCACAGCCGGACCCACAAACTCCATGCGGCGTAACTCGATCGGGGAGCTTGATGCGCTGCGAAGCACTTCTACCATCGCCACCCCTTGTTCATCGGAGTAACTAATCGGCAATCGAATAAGCACGTCTCTGTCCGTGCCAAAGGCGACCACAATGACACCCACATAGCCATTTGCTTCTAGGGTCTTACGAACCTCGGATAAATTTGCCGTATCGCCGTACTCGACCTCGACCAGGGTGCCACCAGTAAAGTCCAGCCCCCAATTCAAGGATTTAGTCGCTAAGGCACCGCCGGCTAACAGCATGGCCAAAAGAGAAAAGCCCGCAGCAAAACGCCGCCACGCCATGAAGGGAAGAATTTTCATGCCTGAGCCTCCTCAGCATCGCGAGCATCGCGTTTTGGCAACGGGCCAATGGATAAACTATCGACCCGACGACCGCCATAAACGAAGTTAACCAGCGCTCTCGTACCCAAAATAGCGGTAAACATCGATGTGATAATGCCCAGTGACAAGGTGACCGCAAAGCCCTTAATCGGACCAGTGCCCACTGCGTATAATATGACTGCCACGATAAGTGTGGTGATATTGGCATCAAGAATCGTCGCTACAGCACGCTCAAAGCCCGCATCAATCGCCATTTGTGGCGACATGCGTCGAGCCAGTTCTTCGCGTATCCGAGCAAAAATCAGGACGTTGGCATCAACCGCCATTCCTACCGTTAACACTATGCCAGCGATACCCGGCAAGGTCAGCGTAGCCCCCAAAAGAGACATGAACGCTAGCAACAGCACAAGGTTGGTGGTTAAGGCTATGACCGCAGTCACACCAAAGACCCGGTAGTAGAGCACCATAAAGATAACCACTAAGGCTAGGCCAATTTGTACTGACTTCACGCCTAGGGCAATGTTTTCTGCACCCAAAGACGGACCTACAGTGCGTTCTTCGACGAATGTAATGGGCGCGGCGAGAGCACCCGCTCTTAGCATCAGCGCAAGCTCCGAGGCCTCACCCGGAGAATCAAGCCCGGTAATTTGAAAAGATGCCCCCAAAGCTGATTGGATTACGGGGGCAGTAAGTAATTTCTTTTCGTCGTAAGGCACCCTAACAACAACTTCCTCGTCCTTGTCGTCGAGCTCATACCGCGTTCGATATTTACGCTCAATAAATAAAACACCCATTCGACGCTTGATGTTATTGCGCGTCGAACGGGACATCAGCATGCCGCCCTCGCCGTCCAGTGTAATTGAGACATTTGGCTGGTTATTCTGATCAAAACCCGCCGCTGCATTGGAGACCCGCTCTCCAGTAATAATAACTTCTCGCTCTAGCCATTCCGTCATGCCCTCACGAGCATCACCACGGTATTCAAAGCGCTGTCGTTCGGTAACGGGGGCATTGGTCTCTGCCACCAAGCGAAACTGGAGGTTCGCAACCTTCCCCAAAATTCTCTTGGCCTCAGCGGTATCCTGAATGCCCGGCAACTCAACAACAATGCGGTTTGACCCTTGTTTTTGCACCAGAGGCTCAGAAACCCCGAGTTCATTAACCCGATTACGAATGGTTGTCAGGTTTTGGTCAACGGCGTAATCCACAACTTCCTTCATGGTCGCGTCGGTCACTTCAGCAAAAAGCTCCCATTTATCGACACCATCAACACGATCCAGCAAAAGTTCCGGATACAAGTCTGCAGTAATTTGTCGCGCGTCTTCGCGAGCGTCCTCACTCAGAAAGCTCATACCAATCCGCTGACCTTGAAGACGAACCAAACCGCGAATACGTGCTTCTCTAAGACCGCGCTTAATACCAGCCTCGTAGGTTTCCAGCCGGCGCTCTTTGGCGGCGACCACGTCAACTTCAAGTTTAAAATGCACTCCGCCGCTAAGATCAAGCCCCAGCTTCATGGGTTGCGCACCGCCACGCTTGAGCCATTCAGGTGTGGTGGGTGCTAGGTTCAAGGCAATGATATAAGCGTCACCCAACTCGCGCCCTAATATTGACTGGGCACGAAGCTGGTCGTCTCGTTGCAGAAGGCGAATAAGGGCGGTTTTGCCAGAAGGTTGTATTTCTTCGCCAAAATGCTCGATGTTTGCCGCCTGCAACGCATCGCTCGCTCGCATCAGGACCTGAGAATCGATATTCTGCGACCCGCTCGCTCCGCCAATTTGCAAAGCTGGATCTGGAGCATACAAATTGGGCGCCGCGTAATATAAGCCAAACAGCGCCACGCTCAGAATTAAAAGATTTTTCCAAAGGGAATAACGATTAAGCATCGCAGTCTCGTAAAGTTATGTCCTGGCGGATTCCGCCAGGTTCGCGGGGCGCCTATAGGGTGGCGCGCAGTTTAGCGACTGTAAGCCGTTATTAATAGCAGGATCTGGGGTCTTCAGCGCGATATTTCAACCTAGCCAGGTCCGGGCGTTGCGAAATAATCGCATCCAACCAGAGTCTACTGGCCACTCCCTAGGGGACCATGACAACTGTGATGTCCTAAATACGCGTTCAGGGTGGGGCATCATTATAGTTACACGCCCATCCATGCTACAGAGGCCAGCAATACCATTAGGCGAGCCGTTGGGATTGTAAGGGTAACGCTGGGTCACAGCACCCGAATGGTCAACATACCGCAAACCCACAGCCCCTGAGCCGCTGGCTGCCGTCATTTGTTCATCGTTGGTAAATTGGGCCCGCCCTTCTCCGTGAGCCACCACAATGGGCAGCATAGAACCCGCCATGTCAGACAGTAGCACTGAAGGGCTCTCCTCAACCCGCACCATGGTGAGACGTGCTTCGTACTGTTCAGACCTATTGCGAGCAAAACGTGGCCAATGCGCCGCTCCTGGTATCAACTCACTCAAATTTGATAGCATTTGGCAGCCGTTACACACCCCTAAGCTAAACGTGTCAGGGCGCTCAAAAAATGCCGTGAAAGCTTTACGCAGCTCGGGATTAAACAAAATCGTTTTCGCCCAACCTTCCCCTGCGCCAAGGACGTCACCGTAAGAAAAGCCACCGCAGGCTGCAAGGCCCCTAAATTCATCTAGCGTCGTGGACCCTTGCAACAAGTCACTCATGTGAACATCGACGGTCGTGAAACCCGCTCGATGAAATGCAGCCGCCATTTCAGATTGGCCGTTGACACCCTGCTCTCGAAGAATAGCCACTCTGGGGGACGCGCCAGTAGCGATGAAGGGCGCGGCGGGATCCACACTGGGATCAAAACTAAGCTTGCCCGACAGACCAGGGTCGTTGTGCAGGATATTGTCAAACTCCTGATCCGCACACTCAGGGTTGTCGCGTAACCTTTGAATTTGATGACTCGTAGAGCTCCACAGCTGCTGAAGCGCACCCCGTTGGCTATCAATCAACTCAAACCGGGGTGAATTCACCACGACCCGCTGATCCAAACGCGGTGAAGCGATGCGATGCACACATCCGCTCAAGCCCGCGTCTATTGCCAGCGCCTCAATCGAGTGCACATCAGCACTATAAACTTGTAATACGACGCCAACTTCCTCACTGAACAACGCAGCCAAGGCCGCGGAACCTTCCTCTTTTACCGCGATGTTGAGCCCGCAGCGTGCAGCGAAGGCCATTTCCAGTAAGGCAACTAATAATCCGCCATCCGAGCGGTCATGGTAGGCGAGAATAAGATCACGAGATTTAAGCTGGTTGATCAACTCAAAAAGCGCTTTTATATCTGCCGCATCAACATCAGGCACTTCAGAACCCAACGCACCCCAACACTGAGCGAGTACAGAGCCGCCCAAACGATTGTGGCCATGACCCAAGTCGATAAGGAGAAGCTCGGTATTTTCATCGGCCACAAGTTCGGGGGTGAGTGTGGCCCTTACGTCACCCACCGGCGCGAAAGCAGAAACAATAAGAGAGACCGGCGCAGTCACCGACTTTTCTACACCCTGCTCCTGCCAGCTGGTTCGCATTGACATGGAGTCTTTGCCAACGGGCACCGTAACACCAAGCTCGGGACAAAACTCTAGTCCTACGGTTCTGACCGTATCGAACAATATGGCGTCGTTATCATCGTGACCCGCCGCGCACATCCAATTGGCAGACAACCGAATATCTGACAGCCGCGCTACGGGGGAGGCGAGAATATTGGTAATCGCTTCGGCGATAGAGAGGCGCGCTGAAGCCGGCCCACTCAGCAACGCTACCGGCGTGCGCTCACCCATGCTCATAGCCTCGCCGAGATGAGAATCCAAAGACACCGTCGTCACGGCGCAATCTGCCACGGGAACTTGCCACGGACCTACCATTTGATCTCTGGCAACCAAGCCCGTGACCGATCGATCACCAATCGTTATGAGAAAGCTTTTTGACCCCACAGCAGGAAATTGCAGAACTCGCTGTAGCGCTTCAGCCGGGGCCAACTCAGCCACAAAATCATCACCACAAGGAACGCCCCTTCGCGCCTCTCGATGCATTTTTGGTGGCTTGCCAAATAGCAGGCCCATCGGCAAATCAACAGGGCTATCTTCATATTGACTATCTGCCACCTCAAGATGTAGCTCCTCAGTGGCTTGACCGACAACCGCATAAGGACACCGCTCACGCTGGCAAATTGCTTCGAAGCGGGCTAAATACTCGGGCTCGATAGCGAGGACATAACGCTCTTGGGCTTCATTACACCAAATTTCCAAGGGGCTCATGCCCGGTTCGTCATTGGGAATACTTCGTAGGTTTATACTCCCACCGCGTCCGCCATCCTTAACTAATTCAGGCAGTGCATTACTGAGACCACCCGCCCCTACATCGTGGATGAAAGCGATCGGGCTATCCTCACCCAAGGCCCAGCAGCGATCAATCACCTCTTGGCAGCGTCGCTCCATTTCGGGGTTATGGCGCTGTACGGAAGCAAAGTCTAGGGCTTCGTCACTATCGCCGCTGGCCATGGACGAGGCGGCACCACCGCCAAGACCAATCAGCATGGCAGGTCCACCCAACACTATAAGGTGGGCCCCTGGCTCAAAATCGCCTTTTTGAACGTGTTCTTCCCGAATATTTCCGAAACCACCCGCAATCATTATGGGTTTGTGATAGCCCTTGACACCTTGGGTAGTGGCCACCTCAAAGGTTCGGAAATACCCAGCGAGATTAGGTCGCCCAAACTCATTATTAAAGGCAGCAGCGCCGATGGGTCCATCAAGCATGATCTGCAGCGGCGAGACGATTCTTCCAGGCCGTCCATACCCCAGCTCCCAGGGTTTTGGTTGCTCGGGTATTTCAAGATGAGATACGGTAAAACCTGCGAGGCCAGCCTTGGGCTTTGAACCTCGTCCCACCGCACCCTCGTCACGGATTTCACCGCCGGACCCAGTTGCCGCACCCGCAAAAGGTGCAATGGCCGTCGGATGATTGTGCGTCTCTACCTTCATCAAGAGATGAATCGCCTCTTCATGATAAGCATACTCACCACTGTCCGGATCGGGAAACCAGCGTCCACCCTCGTGGCCCGTCACGACAGCTGCGTTATCTGAGTAGGCAGAGAGCACCCCTTCCCCCCCAACATGATGAGTGTGCCTAATCATGCTGAACAACGAATGCTCACAATCCGCACCATCGATCGTCCAGCTCGCATTGAAAATTTTATGCCGACAGTGCTCTGAATTGGCCTGAGCAAACATCATGAGCTCAATATCGCTGGGATCGCGATTGAGCTCCTGAAAAGCAGTGACTAAGTAGTCAATTTCATCTTCTGCAAGGGCAAGACCCAGTAGCTCATTGGCGTCGTGTAGTGCCTCATGCCCCCGCTCAAGAATGGCCACTCGATTAAACCGAGCTGGCTGGGCGTCTTGAAAAAGCTGCTCTAAGCCTGCAGCGCTGGCCAGGACAGACTCCACCATTCGGTCATGCAGCAGGCCACTAAGTTTACTCAGACTGGCATGAGGTAACGTCGGTAGCCCCTGAATGACGTAGCAAACCCCTCGCTCTATGCGCTCAATACCAGTAAAGCCACAGTTTTTGGCGATATCCGTCGCTTTGCTCGACCAAGGAGAAATGGTGCCCAAACGCGGCACGACAATCAGGCAGTTCTCATCCGCAGGAAGCGCTTCTCGCGCTATTTCGGCAGTGCTGGGTTGCAGCAACCGCGCAAGCTCTGCCCGATTGACTTCACCTTCATGGCTAATCGCATAGACAAAATAGGCATCCTCCAGCCGAAGTCCGGGATCAAGCGCCCTCAACGCGTTCGCCAACACCGCAAACCGCGGCGACGTCAATGCGGAAGATCCGGGAAGAATAAACATGATGTACCTCCAGCTTTGGGAGACCGCAGTATACCCGTGGCGGCGAGGCATCAACACATCAGACGCCGGTTTATCACACAGGCTACAATAGAGACATGAAGTTTTTTCACGTCACTGCCATTTCACTGCTATTGATCTCGCTTTGGGGCTGTAGCGAGGACGCTATTTTCCAAGAGCTCGCGGGTAATCGCGAGCTTGTCGTTGCTACACGAAATAGCCCAACGACCTATTATTTTGATGGTGACCAGGCCTCTGGCTTCGAATATGACCTGCTCCAAGCCTACGCCACTAGCCGCGGCTACACACTGCGCGTTGAGGTAGCGTTTACCCTAGAAGAGTTTATACGCCAGCTCGATGAGGGCCAGGTTCACCTCGGTGCCGCAGGGCTTACCGTGACCAGCAAGCAAGCTCAAAACCTTTTAGCCACCGTTCCCTACCTTCAACAGCGCCCCGTGGTTATTTACAAAAGCGGTAAGCGCCGCCCTCGACTACTCACAGACTTGGCTAACAGAGACATTATTGTTCTCGGTGGTAGTAGCTATACCGAAGTGCTCGAAGGCCTGAAGGAGCAAATTCCAACGCTCACATGGCGAGAAATACAAGTAGGCGACACCTTGGAGCTGATGCGATTGGTAACAGAAGAGAGGGCTGAACTCGCCGTCTTGGGCGCAGCTGAATTTAGGCTTCAGCAACAGCTGTACCCGCGATTGGTGGCAGCTCTCGACCTCGGGAAAGAAGAATCTATTGCTTGGTATTTACCCAATATTGCGGGTGCAGATGCCTTGCGAACCGACCTCAATCTGTTTCTTGAAGGTGCCCGTCAATCTGGGCAGATAGAAAAGATTCGAGACAAGCATTTTGGCGCAACTCGTTTTTCCTCAAGAATGGGAGCATTTACCTTTAATCGGAGGGTAGAAAGCATACTGCCCCAGTGGCAAAACCTCATTGAGACAGTTGCTTCTGAATATCAGCTGGATTGGCGTTTGCTGGCCGCAGTTTCATATCAAGAGTCTCATTGGAACCCCACCGCGAGATCCAGAACAGGGGTTGAGGGAATGATGATGCTTACACGGCGTACGGCTAAGGAGTTGAATGTTGAAAACCGGCGGGACCCTCGGCAAAGCCTCCGTGGGGGTGCACGCTTCATAAAAAACCTATTGAGACGCCTTCCTGCCGACATAGAACAGCCACACCGGCTTTGGATGGCACTGGCGGCCTATAACATCGGGCTAGGACACCTTGAGGACGCCCGAGTGATCGCCGAAAAAAATGGGCTCAATCCCCACATCTGGTCCGATGTCCGATCTCAGTTACCCAAACTTCAAAATCCTGAAATTTATCCAACCACACGGTTTGGCTTTGCCCGGGGCAATGAGGCCGTGACTTATGTCGACAACATACGCCAATATTATTCCGCACTGCAGTTAATGGCATTGGCAGACGACCGCATTCAGCCTCCGATCAATGTTGCGGAGATGGTCGAGAGGAGCTCAACACCGACCCTACCTCTAGCACTGTAGCGCCCCGTCGCGGTGGATTCATGCCGCCAGCACCCGAGCCTTATATTTTTTCATCGGGTACGCTGGAGTAGTAGTGCCAGCAAAATAGAGCCAGCGAGCTTTTGTAAGGTGAAAAAGGCCCAGCGAGTCGCTCAGTTTCCTTCGGGGTAGGCCTTTCAGTAAGACCCAACAGGCGCCCAAAACCAACTCGAACCGCAAGGTCACCACTAGGCCAAATGTCAGTGCGGCCCAAAGAAAACATCAGATACATATGGGCCGACCAGGCACCGAACCCGCGGATTGCCGTAATGCGCTCTAACACCTCGTCATCAGGCATTTTAGGTAACTCTGACAAAGGTAAATCACCCTCAATAACGGCCGTGGCTAGGCTACGAAGATAAGAAATTTTTTGCCGGGATAACCCTGCTGCACGCAACGTATTTTCGTCACTGGACAAAAGCTCTTGGGGCTCGAGCTGTCCATTGAGTGCTGCTACCAACCGCTGAGAGATTGCCTCTGCTGCTCGAGTCGACACCTGCTGTCCCACAACGATTCTCGCCAGAGAATCGAAACCATGGGCCCGCTTTCGAGCGGTGGGTAAGCCTATAAGATTTAGGGCTGTCGCAACCCGCGCATCACTATCTGCAGCCACGTTAAGGGCTTCTTTTATGTGAGCATCGGTTAGTCGATAATTGGCAACACGCTTCACTGGCTGTAGACCTCGATCAAAACACTTGAGAATTTGACGTAGCCTGCCCTCTGAGCACCGGCACTGGCAATGGCTTTTTCCGGCTGCCTAACGCCGCCCCATTTCTAACCGGCAGCCCCAGGTGTTTTCGTGGCAACCGCTGTTGGGGTACTTAGGTTGACTAATCAGACTGACTATTCTTATGACGCTCCCGCCGCGCCTTAAAAAACTGCCGAAGTAAGTTCGCAGAGGCCTCTGCAGCAACACCCTCGGCCCATTCGACATGGTGATTCAGCGCCGGATTATTTAAGATCGCAACCGTGCTCACAACGGCACCTGCTTTGGGTTCTCGTGCCGCAAACACCAACCGTTTCACACGAGCGTGAATAAGGGCACCACAGCACATGGTGCATGGCTCTAACGTTACATAAAGCGTGGTACCCGGCAATCGGTAATTAGCCGTCTTCTGGCCAGCTGACCTCAGCGCCAGTACTTCTGCATGAGCCGTTGGGTCGCAGGCCGTGATCTGTGCATTACCTGCCACCGCTAGAATCTCGCCAGTATCTGCGACCAATACAGCCCCAACTGGTACCTCTCCCTTGGCGCCTGCAGTGGTTGCCGCCTCCAGCGCCAGGGCCATATATTCGTGATCGTCCAAGGTCTCCCCCTCTGTAATTGAAAAGCGCCATAGCAATCCCGTTGAGATACTCAGCTAGCCACTACAACCCGACCCCATCATCACCAGATTTCAACCATAAAAAAACCCCACGAGTTACCTCGCAGGGTTTTTAGACTGTCTAACCTCAGTGAGCTAGGCCACAGGCTGAGTCATACTGGTTAAGCTTTTGCGGCTCGTCGCTCTTTCTCTTCCACAATCACTTTTTCCGATACAGACGCCGGGCAAGGCAGGTAGTGGGAAAATTCCATGGAGAACTGACCACGTCCCGAAGTTATCGTTCTAAGGTGTCCGATGTACCCAAACATTTCTGCCAGAGGCACATCGGCCTTAATGCGAATACCTGTTGGCGTCGAGTCTTGATCTTTGATCATGCCTCGGCGTCGGTTCAAGTCACCAATGACGTCGCCGACATTATCTTCAGGGGCAAACACGTCTACCTTCATCACTGGCTCAATCAGCTGAGGGCTTGCCTTCGGCATTGACTGACGATAAGCACCTTTGGCAGCCAACTCAAAGGCAATTGCCGAAGAATCCACCGCGTGGAACCCACCGTCATGAAGCTCCACCGCGACATCGAGAACGGGGAAGCCAGCCAGTGGACCCTCTTCCATCATGACACGGAAGCCCTTCTCAATGGCTGGGAAAAACTCCTTGGGTACGTTTCCGCCAACAACGCTTGAAGTAAATTGATAACCGCTGCCTGGCTCACCGGGAATGATCTTGTAATCGATCTTACCGAACTGACCTGAACCACCCGACTGCTTCTTGTGGGTGTACGAATCTTCGATGGCGCTGGTGATTGTCTCTCGGTACGCCACCTGTGGCTGGCCTACATCAAGTTCAACACCGTAGGTACGCTTCAAAATATCGACTTTAATATCTAGGTGAAGCTCACCCATTCCCTTAAGAATGGTTTCACCCGAGTCTTCATCGGTTTCCACACGGAATGAAGGGTCTTCGGCAATCATCTTACCAATTGCAACGCCCATCTTCTCAGTGCCCGCCTTGTCTTTAGGGGCAACGGCAATAGAAATAACCGGCTCTGGAAATACCATTGCCTCAAGGGTGCAGGGCTCTGAGGTGCTGCATAGCGTGTGGCCCGTCTGGACGTTCTTCATACCTACGCAGGCAAAAATATCACCCGCTTGCGCCCTGTCAATTTCGTTGCGCTCATCGGCGTGCATTTCAACCATACGGCCGACGCGCTCAGTTTTTCCAGTCGCAGAGTTGAGGATGGTGTCGCCTTTCTTAATCTGTCC
>JAQWYY010000130.1 GCA_029253705.1 Luminiphilus sp.
TCATTAGCACATGAATGTCGGCTGTAAATGTCCGCTATCTGTTGGGGGTATTGGTAGCCACGATCTCTGGCGAATTCAGTATCGTAGGTCTCGGCCCAGTTGCGATATAACGCAACATTATCCGCTGGCGTCTTCAGAGAATACGCGTCATCGAGCTTAATTTTTTTATCGTTACACATTCGCTACTCAAATTAGACGGTGACTCCAGAAAACACCTGGCAGACTATAGTTGCAGGGTAGGCTGAAGCCGCGGCTGATAAGACACTGTTTACTGATAGTAACAGGCGTAAAAAAACCCCACACTGAGGTGGGGTTCTTTGCCTTGCCAACTATGCGTCAGCTGTGAAGATAATCCTCGTATCAAAGCTTGCTGGATCGGTACAGCTCGCATCCACTTGCTCTTGACTCGAATGCTCTGAGGCACCGTAGGCAGAGTAAATGGCATCACGCTCACTGTCTGAGGCAAAAAAGTTAGCCCACATGTAGTCAAAGCTATTTTCTGCTGCGGGCTCAAATAGTGGGTTCATGATCGCCCACCAGTAACTGCCCGCACCCATTTCCGCTTCATAGGCATCAACGAAATCACCGTGCATGCCTTCAAACGCCATGCGTTGGGCTTCGCCCTGACCCTCTCGGTAGGAGCAGAAAATGTATTCCACAATACCCGTCCCACTGGTGTTCATTGTCGTAGCTGGACGTCCAGAGGTTGGGGCAAAACCGTAGGCATTATCAGCCGAGTAAGTAAAGGTTTCGCCGGTAAGCTCAAGCCAAGCGGCTTCATGATTTTCGCTCCAATCGCTCCAGGCGTTTTCACGGGCTTCGACAGTAGGCCAAACCATGACCCAAAGAAAATCAAAGTTTTCATTGGCGACACGGGGCGTGTGAACCGCTGCTAATCGCAGATCCCAACCGGCTTCAGCCGCGACGTTGGCCCAGTATTCAGTATGTGACCACAGTGCGTCATCACTGAATCCCTCGGCTTTGCTGTGCCATACAAACTCTACCATGGCTGGAGCTGACGAGGTTTCCTGAACAACTTCGACAACAACTTCGGCGGCCGTCGCTTCAGGCTCCGACGGTTTTCCACCGCACGCGGTCATGATTAACGCAATCACTAGTAGACTTATTTTTTTCATGATTCCCCCTAAGTAAAAAAGACGGCCATTAACAGGCACGTCCCCAAGATACTTAATTTTGGTCAGTACTCAACTTTTTATAACTTCCACAGTCTATTTATGCGTCGACTGTGAGCTACATCTCTAGATTAGCTCGCTTTTGCGTTAGAGTTAACGTTAATTCGCCCTTATCTTGCTTATCTTCGGCGAGTTCACAGAGCCGGTTGTATCATCGGTAATCGCTGCCGTGCTATATCGGTAGCCGATATGTTATGAACCCTTGGTGAGCTAGAGGCGCCTTGCCAGAACTGTGCGGTGATGGTTGTGGCTGTAATAATGACTCGGGTATCTTGTTGCTCGAATATTTTTTAAGACAGGATGCCGTAACGTGTTTGTCTCAATATTAGCCATGCGTGTTTTACTGATTCTGCTGTCGTCAGCGGTTGTCGCTGAAAGCGATGGGGCTCAGGGCGCCTCGAGTAGTGACCCGGCAGCCCATTTTGCGGCGCTACTCGGTATCCTTCAGGAGCGTACACGTGCAAGACACGTTGTTTCCGATTCTGAAAACCTTTGCGGTGAGTCCAATTGGAGTTCTGGAATTTATTCTCTCGAGCGGAATGGTTTGAGCCGCGATTTTCGAGTTTTTGTCCCAGAGGCCTATGAAGGCAGGGAGCCAGCACCATTAATTGTCGCCTTTCATGGATGGGGTGGGGGGAGCGGAGAGTTTCTCGACAAGGGGGTGGTCAGAGCTGAACTGGAAGCCCGAGGCTACCTTTTGATTGCACCTGTTGGGCTGGGGCCAGAGGAATCCGGTCGCTCACCTGCCTCGTGGAGTTTTTCTGGATCAACGACGGGTCTTGATGGTGATGGCTTAAACATGGCGGTCAGCGGCGATACGGACGCGATCTGTGATGACGCTCGTACTGCAAACTACGGGTATGGTTCTTGTGCTGATGTGGCTCAAAACGCTTGTTCTTGGACGCAATGTACCGATAACGATATTGACTATGTGGTAGCGCTCGTGGAAGCCGCGTCGGAAGAGTTGTGCATTGATCTAGATCGAGTCTTTGCCGTGGGTGGCTCAAACGGTGGTATGTTTAGCTGGGATCTTGGCCGAACAGCGTCGAGTGCTCAGACGTTCAGAGCGATAGCGCCAATCATTGGCCTGCCCCATCGAGGGTTCCTCGATCCACCAGTTAAATCAGGCGGTATGCCTGCCTTGCTGATTACTGGAAAGCAGGACCGTACTGTGCCGCCCGGGAAATGGTCAGATCTCCGATTTACTACCACAACCGACGGCGACGTTTTTTACTATACGGGAGCTTCAGCGATTACCGAGATTTGGGCGGAAGCTAGCAATTGTGACGTCTCTCAGCCCCCGACAGCGATTGATGTTGGCGTTGCCAATGTTGAGTGCCGCGCCTGGAGTGGCTGCTCAGCTGGCGGTAGGTGGCCACCTGTCCTAGATTGTCGCAGTGATATGGGGCACGTTTATGGCTTGAACTGGTCGTGGCCCTTGATTATGGATTTTTTTGATCAATACAAATAGCGGTTTGGATGCGATGGTTTTTTGCAGCGTTGAAAAGTCGTTCTGTTTTAAGCGAGGAAAATAATGTCATTCCCTATCGAGCAAGTCCGAGCCAATTTCCCTTCTCTTTCGACTACGGATAATGGCCAGCGGCGAATTTATTTCGATAACGCAGCGGGCACGCAGGTACCCCAACACACCATCGATCGAATTACCGACTTCTTTCAGCGCTATAACAGCAATACCGGTGTGTTCAATGCCACATCGATTGAAGTCGATGCTATGTTTGCTGACACAACTGCGGCGCTGGCTGATTTTCTAGGAACGTCAGACCCCGGTGAGGTAATCATCGGAGCCAATATGACTACGTTGACCTATCAGTTGTCCCGCAGTTTGGCGCACCGGTTTGTCCCCGGCGATGAAATTATTATTTCCCGCATGGAACACGAGGGTAACGTAACTCCTTGGCTGCAAATGGCGGAGGATAACGGCTTGACGGTTCGCTGGCTCGATTTTGATCAAGATACTTGGTGTGTTGAGCCGCAAGCCCTGATCCCTTTGCTCAACGAGCGCACCAAGCTTCTTGCGCTTAATTACGCGAGCAACATGACCGGTGGGGTCAACGACGTGAAAGCTTTAGCGAGTCTAGCTCAGGAGGCCGGTGCGCTTGTTTATGTCGATGCTGTGCAGTTTGCCTCCCACCGCCTCATTGATGTCAAGGATTTAGGCGTCGATTTCCTAGCGTGCTCGCCCTACAAATATTTTGGGCCGCATTTAGGGGTCGTTTATGGTCGCCGTGACTTATTAGAGTCACTTCATGCATACAAACTGCGCTGTGCCAGTGAAGATTTACCCTATCGCTTTAGTGTTGGAACGCCGGCTTTTGAACTTATTGCGGGTTTGCTAGGGACACTTGAATATTTTCAGTGGTTGGCGGGGCTCATAGGGGTGACGGGTAGTCGCCGTGAACTATTTTCAGCGGCCTACAGTGCCATGGGTGAGTACGAGGATCGTTTGTCCTCATTGTTGCTGGAGGGCTTGCTGTCAATACCTGGCTTGCGGCTTCAAGGGTCGAAATCTCTGGCGCGTCGTGTTGCAACCTTTTCGTTTGTGCACGATCAACATGCCCCCAGCGACATTGCCAAAGCCCTATCTTCCCAAGGATTATATTGCCACTGGGGCGATAATTATGCCGTAGAGGTGGGTAAGGCCCTAGGTCTTGATCCGGTTGAGGGAGTTCTGCGCTTGGGCCTTGCGCATTACAATACCGAAGACGAGGTGCGTGAGGCATTAGAGCTGATAAGGCGTGTGCTTGCTTAAATATGTCTTTACTGCCGTCGCTATTGCATTGCTTCGGTCGTCGATTTAAACCGCTCTTAGGGCGTCAGCACTTCTGCCGTTAGGGAAAAACATGTCAAAAAATCTACCCTTGAACGCAAAAATAGTGGTCGTCGGTGGCGGGGTTATAGGTTGTAGTGTTGCTTATCATCTTACTAAGCTAGGCTGGACTGATGTGCTGCTTCTGGAAAAAGCTCAGCTTACCAGCGGTACGACTTGGCATGCTGCGGGCCTTATTGTGTCAGGGTTGTTAAACGACGAAACCAGCGCCGATATTTTTACCTATAGCCGCAATCTTTACGCATCATTAGAGCAAGAAACCGGGCTTTCTACTGGCTTTAAATCAATTGGTTACCTGCAAGTTGCCTGTGATACTGAGCGACTGGAAGAGATGCGCCGTAGTGCTGCGTTTATGCGCAATTTCGGCATTGACTGTAACGAGATTAGCCTTGAAGAGGCCCAGAGCCATTGGCCCAGTGCTCGCTGGGATGACGTTATCGGCGCCTTCTATACCGCAGAAGACGGTCGCGCGAACCCAGTGGATGTAACTATGTCCTTGGCCAAGGGTTTTCGGCAGAGGGGCGGACGGCTTATTGAAGGCGTTTGTGTGACCGACGTACTGCAGACGCAAGGCAAGGTTACTGCTGTTGTCACTGATCATGGCACTGTAGAAACCCAGTATGTCGTTAACTGTGCTGGTATGTGGGCACGGCAGTTTGGAAAATTGGCCGGTGTGAGTCTGCCTTTGCAGGCAGCGGAGCATTATTACCTTATCACTGAAGATACGCCGGCCATGACACCAAAGACTCCGGTGCTCGAAGACCCCGATCGCTATGCTTACTTTCGTGAGGAAGTGGGCGGCATGATGATAGGCTTGTTTGAACCTCAAGCAGCGCCATGGAATTTGGAATACATTCCCGAAGACTTCTCATTTGGTGAAATCGAGCCCGATTGGAAGCGCATGATTCCGTTTTTAGAGAGCGCTTACGAGCGTGTGCCTGATGCTAAAGATCTTGGTATCCGCAAGTTTTTTTGCGGTCCTGAAAGCTTTACGCCAGACCTTGCGCCTTTAGTCGGTGAGGCGCCGGAGTTACGTAATTATTTTGTCGCCTGCGGGATGAATTCTCTGGGGATACTCTCGGGTGGCGGGATTGGGCGAATTTTGGCGCACTGGATAGTCAATGGACAACCAGATGTCGACGTGACGGGTATCAACGTCAACCGGTTCCATCCCTGTCAGGCTAATCAACAGTATCTGGGCGACCGACTCGTTGAAGTGTTGGGTAAGATGTACGAACCCCATTATCCCAATTTGGGCATGAAAACTGCCAGGAACGTTAAGCGTTCAGTCTTGCACGAGCGATTGCAGCAGGCGGGCGCGCACTTTATTGAGAGTTCTTCTTGGGAAATTGCAGATTGGTATGCCCCCAATGACCAAGCTGCAGAGGTTGAGCGCTACAGCTGGGGTCGCCAAAACTGGTTTCCCTACCACGAGGCCGAACATCGAGCGTGCCGTGAAACGGTGGCGCTGATGGATATGTCTTTTATGGGCAAATTTCTCGTTCAGGGTCGCGATGCTGAACAGGCCCTAAACCGGCTGTGCTGCAACGACATTGCCGTACCTGTCGGTCGCATCGTGTATACCCAATGGGCCAATAGCTCAGGGGGGATTGAAGCCGATCTCACCGTGACCCGCTTG
>JAQWYY010000232.1 GCA_029253705.1 Luminiphilus sp.
GAAAAGCGTGACGTGAGCTTCAAGGTTGGGGAGTAAGCCTTAGCCTTGCAGGGCAGGCCTGAACAGTCTGCTAACAGGCGGCAGTTTGACGGCACTCCGGGTAAGCACGAGGTGCCTCCATCTAAACAATAACGGCCCGTGTGCTGCGGGTTTATTCGAGAGACTAAGTAAAAGAGGGTTGTCATGATGACTTACGATCAAGCACGGCGAGTGTGTGAAACTTATATTAAATCGTTGGTGACCAATGACGTTGATGCGATTCTTGATTTATATGCCCTTGATGCGACAGTCGAGGACCCGGTAGGTACGGAGGCGCGCACGGGACAAGACGCGCTACGGTCGTTTTATACGGGCGCTGTCACTGGCGTGGTTGAGGCAACTCTCACCGGGGAGCCAAGACTGGCGGGCAATGAAGTGGCGTTCCCGTTTAAGGTGATTGCGGGGCAACCTGGTGAAGAAATTCAAATTAATATTATCGATGTTTTCCGTTTCAATGAAGCGGGCAAGGTCGACTTGATGCGGGCTTTTTGGGGCTCCGATAACGTAGGTGCCAAGCCCTAGCTTACTACAGGTACCACAATCTACTCCGTTGCATCGAGGCGGATGCTGACGGCAAATTTAGACGGGCAAGGGAGCTGTAACCTGGTGTCGATATTCCCGAGTTTAAGCAGGAAAAAACTCGGGATGCCATGGGGTTAGTCTGAGCTTAGCAAATTGCCCTTCGGCGCTAGGAGTAGGTGACCACGCTTTTAAGCATGAGGCTTACCAGCATCGATTGGCGAGAAACACCGGTTTTGGCGAAGATCGAGCGCAGCTGTGCTCGGGCCGTGTTTCTGGCAATGCCTAATTCTGCGGAGGCCTGATCAAGATTGTCACCCTCAGCAAGTAGCTTGGCCAAATTCACTTCCGCTTTTGTGAGGTTATATAGCGACATCAGTATGCGCGTATCGATCTCATAACTGCGCTCGGGCTCGTTAATGAATACAGTCATGTGAGCGGTGTGCCCAGGTTCTACTGTCTTGTCGATCATCATGGGCTTTACCAGTATTTCCAAGTCTGGACGCCCCGAGGGCCGCTCTACCGCCAGGGCATTGGTCGGCGCCGTATCTTGGTTGCGTTGAGCACTGACGATGGCATCAATAAACTCGTTAAATTTTCCCCGGGCAGTAGAGCTCTCTAGGTAAATTTGTTCGTTGACGATAGTCAGGCCATCTTTTTCCCGAATGATGTTGTCAGCGACGACGTTTCGGGTGACGACTTTGCCACGTTCATCGAGGGTCACCACGCCCACAGACTGGCGCGTAATCGTGGAGCTGTAGAGGCGGCGCTCCTTATCCAATTGAATCAATTGCATTCCGTTGGCGACGGCTCGCTGAATATGGGGCGCGAGCAGGGCCAGAAATTCCCGCTCTTCTGAGGCGAAGTTATCGGAGGCTTTGGGTCGGCAAAAGCGGACGCTAAAGCGCTGGCCATTCGCGTTTCGCAGATCCACCCCAACCATATGGTGGATATCAACCGGCGCCATACAAAAGCGGTATAGGTCGGTATTCTCGAGCTGACTGTAGGAAATGCACTCGTCTAGACAAACAACCTTACCCCAAGGGAGGTTGGTCATCAGGTTAGAGGTGTAATGACGGTCGGTGTAGGGGTTGTCGTGGTCATCAACAAAGGTTTTTTGCAAAACATCGGAGGACACGAAGAGCAGGCCGCCATCATCGCCATGGGGCTCACGCATCGTGATTGAGCCGAAATTGCTGCCTATTAAACGCCGTGTTTCAGCCAAAAAGCCGTTGTACGGATCCTCTTCGATGTGACCATCGTAGAGCAGCCCTAGCAGGCGAGACAATTCTTCTAGATTTGCTTGAGTCATCGAGTCAAAACTGCCTTAAACATCGCTTGCTTCAAGATAGCGCAGAGAAAGGAAAGGTCAATCAAAACCTGTGGCACTCTGCAATCGCCTTAAGCGTTGGTGAGGGCGAGTCCGGCGGGTTGATGACGGGTTTATTTCGCCAGAAATTCTAGGCTTCGTGTATTAAACAACGCAGGGTACTCTGTCATTACCCAGTGGCCGCAATGGTTCAGCAACTCCGCCTGAACCTGACCGCTGCCTTTTAGCATTTTCCAGACGCCACTTGCGGGGCAGAACTTGTCCTCAGTACCCCAAAATACCAGTATCGGGTGGCTTAGTTGACTCACTTGACCACTGAGGTCAGGAATGGCCATTGTGGCCAGCACGTGACTATTTTGGGTTTGTAGTGTGCTCCAGCGCTCGTCAATCAATTCTTCGTCAACGATATCGGCGTCATAAACCAGCAAAGTCAACAGCTTAGCTAATACATCTCTCGTAAATTCTGGGGATCCCATTGGATGTTTCACCATGGTTTGTATCCCTTCCATGGCGAAATAAACTTCCCGGGACTCAATGCCGCCGGGCGCCATGAGAATCAGTTTTTGCACTCGCTCGGGGTGCTTTAGTGCCATCCCCAATGCCACAGCGCCACCTAAGGAATTACCCACTAGCGTGACGCCATGGAGCCCGAGGGCATCGAGCAGTGCGATCAACCCATCGACAAAGAAGTCTAGCGTGTGGTCGACATCGGTGGGTTTATCAGTCTTGCCGTAGCCCCACTGGTCATAAACGACACAGCGGTAGCCGGCAGCTTGGAAGGCAGAGACGTTATGTTTGAAGTTGCTCCAGCCGCTAGCCCCCGGGCCACTGCCGTGTATAAACACCAGCGTGCCCTTCTGTTCACCACCGGTGGCGTTGTGGTCTGTATAGTGGATCGATAATCCCTGAGAGGTCTTAAGGAATTCAGGCTTTGCGGTATTAGATGGCATTAAACGAAGACATCCTTATTTTCAATGCCGAGTTGCATAGCACCCAAATTGCGCGCAAACCCCGTCGGGTTATTAGCGACATGACAGCGTGCGATGTGAATGTCATGCCACAGATTTTGTAGCGGATGCCCGTTGAATACCGCACGCCCCCCCGCCACGTCAAAAAGTGTGTCGATCGCGGCAATAGCTTTGTCTATTACTAGGGAAGCCTGATAGCGAAACAGTACCCGCTCCTCAATAGAAGGCTTCCAGTCGCTGTCCTCCATTTTATCGAAGTTATGGAACATGACCGCTTCGAGTTCTGCAATGGTGTTCATGACTTGAGCAATTCGCGTTTGTGTTTCCACGTCGCCGGCGAGCTTTGTTGGATCGCTTGTTGCTGAGGCAGTTCGGGTTTCGATAAAAATCTTCAAAGCTTTTTTCAGAGCCCCAATGGCTGCAGAATTTACGACTCTGACAAAAGTTTGCGCCCAAGATAAGTTGTAAATCGGATTTTCTTGATCATTAACGCAGTTAAACCCGTCCATTTGTTTGTGGGTTCGGTGTTCGGGAACAAAAATAGGATCCTCAATAACGACGTCGTTGGAGCCGGTACCTTGAAGCCCCATCACGTTCCATGTGTCTTCGATAACGTACTGGTCCCTAGGCACAAGAAAGGTGCGGTAGCCATCCCCGGGAATTACTCCTCCCAAGAGGGCCCAGCTACAGTGCTCGGAGCCCGAGCTCCACCCCCAACGACCGCTGAGCATGAAGCCGCCATCACAGCTTGCTGCTTTAGCACCCACTGGATTGTAAGAACTGCTCACTAATGTGTTGGGGTCGGCCTCGTATACTTCTCGCTGGGCTTCTTCAGACATCAGTGCGATTTGGAAAGCATGCACCGCAATAATGCCGCTTGCCCATGCCGTACTCATGTCGGCCTCAGCAATTCTGATTTGCTCGCGGAAAAATTCTTGGGGTCGTTGTTCTTGTCCGCCCCATTTTTTTGGCAGCATCATTGTGTAAAAGCCGCAGTCCTTGAGTGCCTGTACGACCTCTTTACTCATCCTGCGGTTTCCGCGCTGTTCGTCTGATCGGCTCTCGATAAGGTCGAGGATCTGATCGGTTACGACGGGTTGATGGCTGCTCATGCGTTTCCCCTGTTTTTAAATGTTAGACCACTTTGGGTCTGTCTAGCGGGTGATTCGTTAGCATATCCTTACAAAGCCGCTTCGAACCTACATCACCCGTATGTGGTAACCGATTATCCAAACGGAGGGTTAGTCCGTATGAGTAGTCCGTATGGAGGGTCAGTCCTCCTGGGCAACGCTGAAATCGTGTCCCCAAAAGCTGGGTACCGTACTCTCGAAGACTTGGTAGGCACTCCAGTCGCCCACCGTGCGGCCCTCAGCACCAATCTCAATATCAAATCCCGAAGGGCTGCGCATATAAAAAGACACCATGTGGTCGTTGGCATGGCGACCCAATGTGCCTGTGAGTTTGACCTCAGCTGCGATCCGGCGATCATTGCAACGCCCGACTTCATCGACGTCATTCACCTCTAGCATCATGTGCACACAGCCTGCGGGCATGGGCATCTCAAAAAGTCCAAGGCTGTGATGGCGTTGATTGCAATGCATGAACCACAGTCGTGTTGCTGGCTCATCGGGGTCCGGGGTGAAGCGCAGCTTCATAAGGTCAGAAAGTCCGAAACCCAAAACATCAGATAAAAAAGCGGCTGTTTCGTCGAAGTTAGGGGCAGGAAGCACCACGTGTCCCATGCCTTGATCGCCCGTGACAAAGTTGTTAACTCCGGCAGCTGAATTCAATTTTTTGAAATCAGACACCACACCCCAGAATGCTTCGTGGTGGTTTCCTGATGGGTCCTGAAAGCACAATAAATTTTGCACGCGTCTTCGTGTGATGAGGGCAGGGTCACCCCAGGCAAAATCAACCCCGGCGTGGGTGAGCGCATCGGCTACCTCTTGTAACCCCTGTGCAGAATTTGTTTCCCAGCCGCAGACCTGTAAGGTTTCAGTCTCCCCTGGGGAGATGAATAGGCGATAGGGGTAGTCATCCATCTTGAAATACAGTTCACCGGCTTGGGCGTTGCAGCGTTCGCTCACGTCCTCAAGACCCATAACCTCACAAGCAAATTCTCGCCAAGCCGCTGTAAGCTGGCTGCTGACCCCGATGTAACCCAAACTTTTGATCGCCATATCGATAGGCTCCTGTCATGCGTTTTTTAAATGTAATTGTTTTCTGAGTTCGGTTTTCAAGACTTTGCCAGTGGCATTGAGGGGGAGGGCTTCAACCCAAAAAAAATGCCTAGGAACTTTGTAATTGGCCATGACATCACGACACCAAGCGATAAGCTCTTGGTCGTCAATGGGTCCTGAGCTACTGGCTGTAACGAATGCGGCGCCTACCTCGCCCATGCGCGGGTCGGGAGTGCCAACCACGGCGGCCTGCACAATCGCAGAGTGTTGGCAAAGTTGTTGCTCAATCTCAGCTGGGTAGCAATTGAATCCCCCAGAGATATACATGTCTTTAAGTCGATCGGTGATGTGCAGATTGCCGTCGAGGTCCAGAAACCCGATGTCTCCCGTGTGCAGCCAGCCTTCCCGGTCGATAGTCTCTGCCGTGGCTTGAGGATTTTCAAAATATCCGCGCATGACGTTAAAGCCCTTCACCACGATCTCTCCGGTTTCCATGGGAGCGAGCGCATGACCTTGGTGGTCGAAAATAGCGACGTCGATATTGGGTATGCTGCGGCCTGATGTTGTTGCAATCGTATGGGCATCATCGCCCCGCCGGCACATAGTTACCAAGCCGCAGGTCTCTGACAGTCCGTAAGCGGTAATTACCGTCTTTAAGCCAAGTTTTTGCCACATGTCCTTAATAAGCTGCATTGGAATAACGGCGGCACCGGTGGTGGCTTTTGTCAGGGTTTTCAGTTTGTCGCGATCAAAATCTTTGTGAGCCATTAATGATTGAAACAATGTGGGAGGGCCCGGCATAACGTTAATGGCATGCTGTTCAATTTGTTCGATGACCTTAGGCACATCGAACACGGCAAGGGGATAAGCTGTCGCTCCGGCGATCATTGTTGCGAGCCACCCAGCTTTGTATCCAAAGCTGTGAAAGAAGGGGTTAATGATCAAATAGTGGTCGTCGGCATCCAGCCCCAAAATATCAACGAAGGCTGCGAATGCTTGCAAGTTTTGTCCGTGATCCGTCACAACCCCCTTGGCTTGTCCTGTGGTTCCTGAGGTAAATAATATGTCTGAGATGGTGTTGCAGGTAACTTTCTCAGCAGCGGCTGTGAGTGCTGCCTCGCCCAGGTTAGAGCTTAAGATATTTCGACCTTCTTCGAGAATACTCGCGAAGTGGTCCGATTGAGAATGTACCTGCAGGGTAACGGTTGAGACCAAGTTCGTTAGTTCAAATGGTTGCAGCAGGGTTGGGTAATTTACGTCCAAAAAGTGCTCTACTGAAAAGAGAAATCGTGCTCCGCTGCGTTGCAAAACGTCGGCAGCTTCACCGCCTTTGTAGCGTGTGTTAAGGGTTACGACGGTCGCGCCTACCATCTGTGCTCCCAAGGCCGCCACGATCCATTGCTGGCAATTAGGCGCCCAAATTGCAACGCGATCTTCGAGTTGGCAGCCCATGTTTAGCAACCAGGCGGCCAGTGCTTTGGCTTGTTCTTGGGTTTCTCTGTAGGTAAGTGTCACAGTGCCGTCGACGATGAAGGGTTTATCGGGGGTCGCGGCGGCCCGACTCGACAAAAGCGCGGGAATGGTGCCGGGCAATTGAGTGGGTGCAGTGGTCATCGATGGCTCCAGATTCGTTAACGCAGTTTACAGCTGACACGCTAAAGGGCTGATTAACCCCTGTCATAGTCTCAATGGGGGATGATACTCATTGAGGCGAATTTGATACTAAATTCTCAGTGTTTTTCTCTTACAGGA
>JAQWYY010000242.1 GCA_029253705.1 Luminiphilus sp.
CTATTGGTGTCGTAAACGGCGATGCCGGTCTCATCGCAGCTGGTTTCAATCCCCAAAACCTTCAAAACAGACCTCCTAAAGCCCTAAGCGCGGCAAAGTAACACGTTGATTGCCTTTGCAAAATACTGTCTGGATGCCTATACTGCGCGCCCGCCGCCGTCCTCGTCACCGAGGATAGCTGTGGAAAAACTACCAGACTCAAGTAAAAAAACAGGAATTAACGTTAATGCCCGCAGTTAAGGTTAAAGAAAACGAGCCCTTCGACGTCGCACTGCGACGCTTCAAGCGGTCGTGTGAAAAAGCAGGTTTACTCGCTGAAGTTCGTAAGCGCGAGCACTACGAGAAGCCCACCACGATCCGTAAGCGTGCTGCAGCTGCTGCTGTTAAGCGTCACGCCAAGAAAATGTCGCGCGAAAATCGCAAGCGACAGCGTTTGTATTGATTCTTGGTAATACGACGTGACTAATCTGGTCGCTACAATCAAGGCAGAGATGAAAGCTGCCATGAAAGCCCGGGATAAGCCCCGGCTAGCGACCATTCGGCTGATTCAGGCCGAGTTCAAACGCGTTGAAGTCGACGAGCGCATCGATATTGATGACGCTAGGGCGTTGACGATTCTCGATAAGATGGTGAAACAACGCCGGGACTCAGCAACACAATACCGCGATGCCAATCGCGAAGAGTTAGCGGCTCAGGAAGATCTAGAGATTGCCGTCATTCAGGAGTTTCTTCCTGAGCAATTAGGCGAAGCAGAAATTGCCCAAGCCATTGATGAAGCGCTCGCCGCTATCGATGCTACCGGCATGGCCGCCATGGGGCCTTTAATGGCGGTACTGAAACCCAAAATGCAAGGACGCGCCGACATGGGTGAGGTCTCGAAGCTGGTCAAGGCCAAGCTCAACGGCTGATCTGAACGCGGCCGGTCTCTAGCCTCGTGGCACGCATCCCTCAAAAATTCATCGACGACTTGTTAGACCGAGTCGATATTGTTGAAGTTATTGACCGCCGGGTGAAGCTCAAAAAGACCGGCAAAAATTTCTCTGCCTGCTGTCCTTTCCACGACGAGAAAACCCCCTCTTTTTCCGTCAATCCGGGTAAGCAATTTTACTATTGCTTCGGCTGCGGCGCCGGGGGGAACGCCCTGGGGTTTCTCATGGACTACGAGCGGCTGGAGTTTCCAGAAGCCGTGGAGTCTCTGGCGCAGACCGTGGGGCTGCAGGTGCCTAAAGAGGAACTTCGGCCGGGGCAAACACCCCCCCAAGACACCAATCGCCCTATTCTTGAGCAGTTGGAACAAGCTGCGCGTTTTTATGAACATAGCCTTAGGAAACATTCGGAGGCCAAGCGCGCGGTTGCCTACCTCAAAGGCCGCGGTCTCAGCGGCGAAATTGCCCGGGCCTTTCGCGTGGGTTTTGCCCCGCCGGGGTGGGATAATTTACTGCAAACCGCAGACAACGATGCCCAGCAGATCAAGCGCCTCACCGATGGCGGCATGCTAGTTACCAATGACCGCGGCCGCACTTACGATCGCTTTCGTGATCGCATTGTCTTTCCTATTCTTGACGCGCGGGGTCGGGTCATTGCCTTTGGCGGTAGGGTACTGGGCGATGATAAGCCCAAATATTTGAACTCCCCCGAGACGCCGGTTTTTCACAAATCTCGGGAACTCTACGGGCTGTATCAAGCGCGCAAATCAGAACGCAGCCTCAATCGCATTGTTGTGGTCGAAGGTTATATGGACGTTATTGCCCTTGCGCAATACGGCATTGGCTATGCCGTAGCCACCTTGGGCACCGCGACCAGCGAAGCCCATATGGATCGGTTATTCCGCCATGTGCCCGAGGTGGTTTTTTGCTTCGATGGTGATGAAGCGGGTCGCAAAGCGGCCTTTCGCGCCCTGGAAAGTACGCTGCCCGTTATGCAAGACGGTCGGCAAGCGCGCTTTTTATTCTTGCCCGACGGGGAGGACCCCGACTCGCTGGTGCGCGCCCGAGGTTCAGATCACCTTGAGCACTTATTTGCGTCAGCCACCCCCCTTGAGAATTTTCTGTTCGACTGGGTGGCACAAGACCTAGACATCAGCACCCTCGATGGCCGTGCACGGTTTT
>JAQWYY010000254.1 GCA_029253705.1 Luminiphilus sp.
GCCTGGATGAGTGACTGGCTTACGCAGCTTGGACTAGACGACATAACCGTCTTTTTTCAGGACTGGGGCAGTTTAATCGGTCTAAGGCTTGTGACCGCATTTTCTGAACGCTTTAGTCACGTTGTGCTAGCCAACGGCGGGCTGCCCGCTGGCATTATTCCCGAGGCATTTGCCAAGCCCTTGCAGGAGGCCTATGAAACGCTGCCAGTGCCTGAAGCGCACGAGCTTGGTGATAGATTTCGGGACACGTCAGGAATTCCTGGGTTTCTCTACTGGCGCAAGTTCGCAGCGGAGAATCCGGCCATTGCCAAGCCCGGCACCCATATAATGATTGAAATGTTGGGCAGTCGCTTGAGTCAAGGTGAGATGGACGCCTTTGACGCGCCTTTCCCCGATCTTTCGTATGCGGCTGGAGCCCAACAATTCCCCACGTTAGTCCCATTGTTCCACAATGAACCTGAGGTGGCCGAGAATAAGGCGGCCTGGAAAATATTGGAGCAATTTGAGAAGCCTTTTCTGCTCGCTTTTTCTGACAATGATCCCGTTACGAAAGGGGGCGAAAAAGCGTTTAAAGAGCGCGTTCCTGGCTGTAAGGGCGTCGAGCACAGAGTTATTAAGTCTGCGGGTCATTTTTTGCAACAAGAACAGCCTGAGCACTGCGTGCAAGCTATTTTAGATGTTATGGATTACCAATGAGCCGACGCTTTATGGCGCACTAGCGAGTTCCGTTGGTTTAAAGGCGCAACAGAAAAAATTTGGCAGCGCCACAAGGCCTGACAAAGTCTTAATTCTTTGGCATGGAGAATCGTAAATCGACCTGTGGTAATTTTGGATCCCGCTCAACTCAGCATTAGCTGAGCGAGGCCTGAAAGGCTCAGCCACGTGAAGATGGAGTAGAGGTCGTCCGCAAATTAACGCTTTAGAAGCGCTACACATTCCTCATGGGGTTGAGCTCGGACTGTGAAGGTTTATAGCGACATATCAACTGAGCCTTGGGCTGACGTGTTAGTTACTGCCCTCGGCGCATTTTTGTGGGCGAGACCGGCGGGGAACAAAAGCTGAGTTTGTTTGACTTCACCGCCCCGTTCAACGCTGCAGTTTAAATCGTAATCCGGGGCGTCAGGCCAACCCAGTATGGCCGCCATATGTTGGGTCATAAAGGTGTAGTTGTTGTACTGCTGGCATTCAGTGAGCCCACCGTTGGTAAAGGGAGGCTCTATATGAAATAACGAGGCCTCAAAGTGAGCGCTGGTCAGCATGATGGTGCCTCCGGCATTGGTGGTAACCCTTTTTAGTGCCCAGAGGCTGCCGTCCTGTGGAAAGTATAAATCATCGTTATTTTTAGTGTCTTGAATATAGTGTGCCCACTCTGTTGACGCTGCGCTACTTTCAGTAGATTTAGTGTAAATATAGTTTTCAGTGGCGCCGCCCCAATAAATGGTTCTCAAGGGAGGCGTAGGCCCACCTCCGTTAACATGTATTCCAGAAATTTGATGGGAGTCATAGGGTGGATTAGGGTCGCTTTTGGAGCTCCAGGGGCCTGCAATTTCCTCAACGGGGCCCTCTAGGAATGTGTTTGCTAAAGGCCCATAACCCAGCAGGTTGCTGTGATAAGAGACGCCATTCCACTCCTGGCGGGTGAAATTCTGCGTATTGCTATCAAAGGAATAGGTGCCATCGATGCCGTAGCGACAAAACTTGTCTGCACAATTTTCAGCCGGCACTCCGTCATCAGCTTTCCAGTAGTAACCCGCAGTTGCGTAGTAACCCCCCGCGCATATGCCGACATAGTTGCCGCCCTGATCCAGAAACTGCGTGAGCTTTGTTTTGCCGCTAGATCCCAAATTGCGCTGCAGTTCGTAGGCGTTACCGCCGGGCATCAGAAATAGAGAAGCTTTTGCGAGGCTTGCGGCGCTGCAGCTGTCAAATTCGGCCAAGGTTAGCGTGACATAATTCAGACTCGGATCACCGGCCCAGGTGGTCCTAGTATCGTTTAGGGGCGCCGTATCTTCTTGATGGCGTCGCCCTGTTTTCCAAAAGTCGATGAGTGCCTCCGCCCACATTTGAGTCGTGCCTGTGGTTCCTTCGCCCA
>JAQWYY010000255.1 GCA_029253705.1 Luminiphilus sp.
CGGCATTCACATGCCTAGTTTATTAGAGTCTGTCGCCTTGTTGAGTGAGTTTTTTGGTGCGCCACAGGGTGGCCGCAGCCATTACTGGCTAAGCCGCGAATCGGCCTGATTTGCGCCAATGAATGTCTCAGAGGCCATTGAGGGTCGTCAAAGTATTCGGGCTTTCGACAGCGATCGTGAGGTGACCGGCGAGGTGATTAACTCGATCCTTACGACAGCGGGTCGAGCGCCCTCGGGCTCTAATATTCAGCCCTGGCACGTGTATGTTGTGACAGGTGCAGCCAAAAATCGAATTTCAGACGCCTGCAAAGCACGCTATTTGTCGGGTGACGAGGGCGAGTCGGAATATCATTATTATCCCCAAGTTTGGCGGCAGCCCTATATTGGCCGACGGCGACAAACGGGTTTTGGTTTGTACGGCTTATTAGGCATCGATAAGGCAGATGCGGCGGCAGTTCAGGGCTATCGCGTGACTAACTACGACTTTTTTGGCGCTCCTGTGGGGCTTTTTTTTACGATTGATCGCGACATGGAGTTAGGAAGCTGGGTAGATTACGGCATGTTCCTCCAGAGCATTATGCTGAGCGCTCGCGGGGCAGGGCTTGAAACCTGTGCCCAGGCCGCGTTTTGCCCTTATTACGATTCTGTGATGCCGCTTTTAAAGGCGCCAGATGAACAAATGCTCATCTGCGGAATGTCCATGGGTTATCCCCAAAGGGAAGCCGTGATCAACAGCTATCGCACCGAGCGTCTTGATGCTGAGGCATTTACGACCTTCCTGCGTGACTAGCTTTACTGAGTTCTCGCGACCATTTGTTTCGCAATGATCATGCGCTGTATTTCGTTTGTGCCTTCACCAATACAAAGCAACGGGGCGTCGCGGTAAAAACGCTCGATTTCATACTCGGGAGAGTAGCTGTAGCCGCCAAAGACCCGCATGGCGTCGAGGCTATTTTGGACTGCTGATTCCGAGGCGAAAAATTTAGCTTGCCCTGCCTCAAGGTCGCAGCGTTCACCCTGATCAAATTTATTGGCCGCTTGCTTGACTAGTAATTCTGCGGCGGAAGCACGGGTAGACATCTCTGCAAGTTTTAATTGAATGGCCTGATGTTCGGCAATGGGTTTGCCAAAGGTTTTACGCTCCATGGCATAACGTAAGGCCATGTCAGTAGCGCCTTTCGCCATGCCGGCGCCTCGGGCAGCAATGTTAATACGCCCAAGCTCCAGTCCGCCAGCGACTTGTTGAAAGCCTCGGCCCTCCTCGCCTCCAATTAAATTATCAGCTGAAACGTGAAAATCGTCGAAGATTAATTCGGCGCTATCAATAGCTCGATAGCCCAGCTTTTTGAGTTTCTTCCCTACGGAGAAGCCTTCACCTTTTTCACACAGAAACAGGGACATACCGCGATGCCTAGGCTCTATATCGGAATTGGTCTTGGTCAGCACTGCCAGGCAATTACCGTTAATACCATTCGAAATCCACGTTTTGGTGCCGTTTAAAATGTAGTGATCGCCTTGCCGTTTGGCTTGCAGTCGAATGCTTTGTAAATCAGAGCCCGCGTCGGGTTCCGTTAGGCCAATGCCGCCCCTCAACTCACCCGTGGCAAACCGAGGTAAAAAATGTTCCTTTTGCGCTTCTGTGCCCCCACGCTCTACGCAGTTGGCCATGATCAGGTGCGAGTTGAAAATGCCCGATGGTGCCATCCAAACTTCACAAATTCTGGAGACAATTTTTGCGTAAGTCGTAGCACTTAATCCGAGTCCGCCGTATTGCTCAGAAATGGTGGCGCCAAACAGTCCCAGAGTTTTCATTTGCTCTACGAGTTCTTTGGGGTACTCATCGGCCTGATCAAACTCTCTAGCGATAGGTCGCAATTCCCGTTCTACCCACTTATCGATCGTGGCGAGAATTTGCTGTTCAGTATCGTTTTCTGTGGTCATGCTAACTCCGGATAAGACAATGCTCTAAGCGTTTGGCGCAGATTTTTTGGGTACAAGCATCTGACGTTCGAAGACACAGACTTCAACGTCATGCTGATTAATGCCCCGCGTGAGTACTGTAACAATGCCAGCGTTGGGACGAGATTTGGATTCTCGCTTTGCCAAGACTTCGGTGTTGGCATAAAGCGTGTCTCCAGGGAAAACAGGCTTGGTGAGCTTGATATCTTTCCAGCCGAGATTCGCAATGGCTTTGGCGCTGACATCGGATACGCTCATGCCCACCACAATAGCAACCGTCAACGGGCTGGCGACCAAAGGTTTGCCGAACTCGGTAGCTGCAGCATATTCCTCATCAAAATGCAGAGGATGGGTATTCATGGTGAGCAGGGTAAACCAAGCGTTATCCTGCTGGGATATGGTTCGACCTGGCAGGTGATGGTAAATATCTCCCTCGTTAAAATCGTCAAAATACCGCCCTGGCATGGCGGCGTAACGTTCCATTACTGACTGATCACTCACCGTGGCAGACTCCTTCTGGCCTGTTTTCTGATTTTTTTAGGTGCAAGGTTACTTAAGCCCCACAGCGCGTCAAAAACCCTTTAAAATGTTCGGACATTTCGCAGAGTAGCAAGATTCGGCATGCCGCCCAATCCAATAG
>JAQWYY010000132.1 GCA_029253705.1 Luminiphilus sp.
GGCAGAGTCTGCAGGATGTCTTGCAGTTGCTCCCCGGAAGCTGTCGTCATAGCTGCAGCAAAGTCTGCCAACAGACTCGGCTGATTCGGATTGAAATTGCCTAGGTATTGCTTGAGCTCCTGAGAATAAAGAGGGTTCAGCGGTAGCAGCTCTTTAATTGCAGCAATAATCGCCATCGCGTAGGCCTTAATCTCGTCGCTATCACGCTCACCCTTAGAGCGCGGGTACTCAACTTGAGCAATAAATGGGCCGTCCTCGCGCAGCCAGCGAACAATACGAAATCGTTTAATGCCTTGAGCCAGGAATTGCCCAGAATTCTCAACCTGCCCTTGAGGCTGGTGGAGTCTCACAACGCAGCCCATGTCTGGAAAATCGCTGCTGACGACGTCTACTGGGTTAACATCACCGACAAAAGCCAATCCCAGCAAGCCCTTGCCCTGCTCAGAGATGGCTGCCAATGTTTTCTGCCATTGATCGAGGTTGAGACCAATCGGCTGCACCTGACCGGGGAAAAAAGGGCGCCCGGGCAGCGGGAGTAGCACGAGCGTTTCTGGCAACACATCTTCGGCGACTGCTGGAGTAGATGCCTGCTCTGCTACGACATCACTGGTGCCCAACTCGTAGTGTGCCGACACGCCCTCGAGAAAGCCGTCTCCACCAGTGTCGTCTGATTTGTCTGAATTATGATCGTCTTCGCTGCTCATTACAGCTTACCTCATCACTTGGCATTCTTTATGCGCTCATCCAAGATGTGGTGGTAAGCAGCCCGTAATTCAAGGGCGCAAGGCGAGTCAGTCATCGCCCCCTGAAGGAGCAGACGGCATGCCGTTGAACGGCAGATGCGAAATCTTCGCCCCAGTAGCAGATGCTTCAGACACACGAACTGTGCCTTCTTTCTCTACTTCATCGATACGAATAACGGAGTGCAGGGGAATGTAACTGCGTTTCACACCCGAAAACTCGTTCTTTAACTTCTCTTCCGAGGGGTCAACTAAAACGGCTGACCGTTCACCAAACACCAACTCTTCAACCTCAATGAAGCCCCACATGTCGCTCTGGAATATTTGTCTCGCGAAAACCTCAAAGACTTGGCCTCCGTTTTGGAAAATAACCTTGTAGACGGGTTGAGTTGTCATGGGCAATGGACACGGTTAGGAAAAAAAGGGCGGGAATGGTACCACTTCTGAGGTTATCCGCCAGTGGATTCTCGCGCACAGGTGGTTTCATAGCGGTATACTGCTCGCCACCCGCCCTATCTAGTGCAAGCGAGATCACCTTTTTGACAACATTACCTCAGAAAAAACTGTTCGTACAAACCCACGGCTGCCAGATGAATGAATACGATTCTGCCCGCATGGCCGACCTACTGGGAGAAAGCCACGGGCTGATAATGACCGATCAGGTGGAGGAGGCCGACGTTTTGTTACTGAACACCTGTTCAATCCGCGAAAAGGCTCAAGAGAAGGTATTTCATCAATTGGGGCGCTGGCGGCCATTGAAGGAGGCCAAGCCCAACTTGATTATTGGTGTCGGTGGCTGTGTTGCAAGTCAGGAGGGTGCTGAGATCAGTAAACGCGCACCGTTTGTCGATCTAATTTTTGGACCACAAACTCTACACCGGCTTCCCGAAATGATTGATGCTTCAAGGGACGGCACCCCCGTTGTCGTTGACGTCAGTTTCCCCGAGATCGAAAAATTTGACCGGCTTCCTGAGCCACGAGTAGACGGCCCTAGCGCTTTTGTTTCTATTATGGAGGGCTGCAGCAAATATTGTACGTTTTGCGTCGTACCCTATACCCGCGGCGAAGAGGTATCCCGCCCGGTAGACGATGTCATCGCCGAAATTGCCTCACTCGCCAATGGCGGTGTGAAAGAGGTGAATCTACTTGGGCAAAATGTGAATGCTTATAGAGGGCCCAACCATTTGGGCGACAATGTCGATTTCGCAGAGCTTCTCCACCTGGTGAATTTGGTCCCGGGCATAGAGCGCATTCGCTACACAACCTCACACCCCGTAGAGTTCTCTGACGCCCTTATTCAGTGCTACGCCGATATTCCTGCACTGGTGGATCACTTACATCTGCCAGTACAAAGCGGCTCAGATCGCACGTTAATGGCCATGAAGCGAGGCCACACGGCGCTGGAATACAAAGCCAAAATTAGAGCCCTACGCAGGATTCGGCCCAACATTTCTTTGTCCTCTGACTTCATAATCGGTTTTCCTGGTGAAGACGAAAAGGACTTTGCCGCGACAATGAAGCTCATTGAAGAGGTGGGGTTCGATAGTTCGTTTAGTTTCATTTACAGCGCCCGACCTGGAACACCTGCAGCCGACCTTCTCGACGAAACCACCATGGAGACAAAAAAACAGCGCCTGAAAATCCTGCAAGGAAGAATCGCCCAGCAGGCCGCCGCTATTGGGGTCGCCATGGTGGGAAGCGACCAGCGTATCTTGGTGACCGGAGTGTCTAAAAAGGATCCGGGACAACTTGCTGGGCGCACGGAGAATAATCGAGTGGTCAACTTTAGTTGCGCTGAAAGTGGGCTCATTGGTCAATTTGCCAACGTAAAAATTGTCGAAGCTTTGCCCAACTCACTGAGAGGTCAGTTACTCCCTTAATTTGTCTGGCACATCAAAGGCTGTTGACTCCCACAGTAAGGTCTGTATCGTCTCTCTCCCAGTTGCGAAAAGAGCGAACAAACAGGCGTTGGATACCATTAGCGCAGCCCCCGAACCCGGCAACACCTCGGAATCGGCCTCACAACTCAGCATTACCCTCGAACCTAATGATGCCCGTCATCTGGCCGCTCTGTGCGGGCAGTTAGATGCACATTTGCGTCAACTCGAAGAGCGGCTGGGTGTATCGATTCGTAATCGCAGCAATCATTTCACGGTGTCTGGAAGCGCCGATGCGGTGGCTATAACAATTGCCTTACTGAACACTTTGTACGGTGAGGCGCGTGAGGGCATTGGCATTAGCCCAGAGAGTATCCATTTGCACCTGCAACAAGCTGACCTCGAGCACCTGGCGCATCACCGCCAGCAAAGCCCGAATAGCGATGTCGAGCCCATTACCGTCATTCGAACCAAACGGACATCAATCAAGCCACGAGGTAAGAATCAGCAATCTTACGTCCGGGCACTGCAACGGCACGACATCAATTTTGGTATTGGCCCAGCCGGTACAGGAAAAACCTATTTAGGTGTCGCTTGCGCTGTGCAGGCTCTCCTCGACGAGCAAGTGCGTCGCATTTTACTGGTACGGCCCGCCGTAGAAGCCGGCGAGAGGCTAGGCTTTCTTCCGGGGGACCTTAGTCAAAAGGTAGATCCCTACCTCCGCCCTTTGTACGACGCCTTGTACGAAATGCTGGGCTTTGAGACCGTCACAAAATATATAGAGCGCAATATTATCGAGGTAGCGCCGCTGGCCTTTATGCGTGGTCGTACCCTAAACAACGCCTTCATTATTTTAGATGAGGCACAAAATACGACTCGAGAGCAAATGAAGATGTTCTTGACCCGCATCGGCTTTGGCTCAACTGCAGTCATCACTGGTGACGCCACGCAGATTGACCTACCTAAGGGCCAACAATCAGGGCTCACCCACGCCACGCAAGTTCTAGAGGGTGTCGAGGGCATCACGTTTACCTGGTTTGCCAATAAAGATGTCGTGCGCCACCCCTTGGTGCAAAGAGTGGTTTCCGCCTATGACGACTTCGAAGCCAGAAGCCCCAAACTCGAACGCAGGGAACCATGACCCCCGTACTCCACATTGAGCGTGATGACAGCATTGAAGCGCCTGACGACGAAAGCTTCGAACGTTGGGTCAATGCTACCTGTCGTGCACTAAACACGGATTCAACTGCCCAACCAGAGCTGAGTATTCGCATCAGCAACACTGACGAAATGAGCCAGCTGAACCTGCGCTTTCGTCATCGGTCCGGGCCAACAAACGTGCTTTCTTTTCCTGCAGAAATTCCAGACGACATCGGTTGCGAGTTACTGGGTGATATCGTGATATGCAGCCCCTTGGTGTGGCAAGAGGCCCAAGAGCAAGGGAAAACGCCCACTTGTCACTGGGCCCATCTAACCGTGCATGGGGTCTTACACTTATTAGGCTACGATCATGACTCAGACGATACAGCTCAGGATATGGAAGCGCTGGAAACTCAGATTTTGCAGCAATTTGGCTGTCCTGACCCATACATTAGCGCATCAGAAGCCCAGCGAGTTGAACTGTCGTGAACGACCTACACACACCTGAAAATGACGAGCGCAGCTGGGTTGAGCGATTGACACAGTTCCTCTCAGGAACGCCTCAGAATCGAGCAGATCTCGAAGGCCTTCTAGAACTCGCCGTTGACAACGAGCTGATTGACGATGACGCCAAAACCATCATGGAAGGCGCTCTGTCAGTCAGTGACATGCAAGTTCGGGATATCATGATTCCGCGGGCACAGATGACCGTCATTAAAATGGACGCTGAGCTGGACGAAGCGCTGCCCCAAATTATCCACGCCGCACACTCACGTTTCCCCGTTATCGATGACAACCTGGACAATGTGATCGGTATTTTACTAGCTAAAGACCTGCTGCCTTTAGTTTTAGAGCGCGAGCCGGAATTTGACCTACGCAGCCTATTGCGCCCCGCAGTCGTGGTGCCTGAAAGTAAACGACTCAACGTCTTGCTTCGCGAATTCCGTCAGAACCGCAACCATATGGCCATTGTGATTGACGAGTATGGGGGAGTCGCTGGCCTAGTAACCATTGAAGACGTGCTGGAAGAAATCGTTGGTGAAATTGAAGACGAAACTGACGTTGATGAAGGCCGAGACATCCGAAAAATAAGTCCGACCGAGTTTTTTGTGAAAGCCCAAACACCGATTGAAGACTTCAACGAACACTTTGGCGTGACCTTTAGTAACGACGAATTCGATACGATTGGCGGTCTAGTGGTCAACGCATTTGGGCACATGCCGACTCGCAGCGAGACTACCCACCTGGAGCGCTTCGAGTTCAAGGTCGTTAATGCAGATCAGCGTCGTTTGCTCAGCCTCCGAGTAATACCGCCCCATGACTCTGTCGACTGATTAACGTGACACCTAGAGTTGAAGCTCTAGCCAGCAGCTTGTTGCCAATCATTGCAGGCGTGCTTTTCGTACCAGCTCTAGCACCCCTATCAGCTTGGCCCCTAGCACTGCTCAGCATAGCCGCCTTGGTATACCTCATGCATCGCCCATCAAAGCAATCGGCCTTCCTTATAGGCTGGCTTTACGGTGTCGGCTTTTTTGGTGGGGGTGCCTCCTGGGTCTATGTAAGCATCAATGTCTATGGCCAAGCGCCACCACCATTGGCCGGGGCCCTGACTGCGACCTTTTGTCTGGGGCTAGCCATTCTCACAGGACTTCAAATGGCGTTTTATCGCCGATGTAATAGCGATCGATCTCCCAAACCTGCCCTTTTTGCGGCCATCTGGGTCTTGTTCGAGTGGTTGCGCAGTTGGCTTTTGACTGGATTTCCATGGCTGTATACGGGGTACATTGCGCTCGATACCCTGGCGGCTGGCTGGGCTCCCTTAATCGGTGTTTATGGGCTGAGTTTCATTATTGTCGGGCTCTCCGCCGCTATCGGCTCCTGGACGCTGTCCCGGCACCATGACCTGCCCAAAAAATGGGCAGCTCCAATCCTCTGGACCCTGATAATTTTAATGGGCATGCCCCTAGCGGCAATAAAGTGGACGCAAGATAGTTCAGCACCACTAACTACCGCCATTTACCAGCCCAACATCCCCCTCGAGAAAAAATGGAACCGCCGCTACTTGCACGCAATCCAACAGCAGTATCTTGACCGGTCGCTACCCCATTTCGAAACGGTTGACCTCGTGCTGTGGCCTGAATCTGCGCTTCCCAGCTACCGCGATCGTATCGACGATTATCTCAATCAGGTCTCCACCGCAGCCCATCAAACTGACACCACCCTGATTACCGGAATACCCACCCGCGACGAGAGAGGCAGCTACAATAGTATTGTTGCTCTGGGCCAGGGAGTCGGTGAGTACCGCAAACAAAAGCTGGTGCCGTTCGGGGAATACGTTCCCTTTGAGGAGAGCTTGCGAGGCCTAATTCAATTTTTTGATCTACCCATGTCCAACTTCATATCTGGGCCCAATGTACCCCCCATTTTATCGGCTGGTGATGTACGCGTGGCGTCTTTTATTTGTTACGAAGTGGTCTACCCCGACTTTGTTTATAGGGGTGCACGCACCGCAGAAGTGTTGATCACCGTAAGCAATGACAGCTGGTTTGGCCGCTCCATGGGCCCCTTACAACACCTGCAAATGGCTCGTTTTCGGGCGCTCGAGACAGGCAGGCCACTTTTGAGAGGCACCAACAACGGTGTATCTGCAATCATCAACCACAAAGGCGCTTTAGTGGTTAGCTCACCCCAATTCGAAGAGCTCGTCATTACCGGAGAGGTACAGCCAAAGACAGGCCTAACCCCAGTCATGTGGCTAGGGAGCACACCAACGCTGGCTTTTTGTGGGTTACTAATTCTTGCTGCGGGCTATCGCATACGACGTTGACTACCCCAAGCCCTCTCTCAGACTGGTACACTTAGGCATATCAAACCCCTATGCCCCCAATCAAACGATGGGGCGAGTATGTAGAGCCCCTATGAACCAGGAATATAGTCCCGAGCAAATCGAGCTTGCTGCCCAGAAACGTTGGGCTACCGAAGATACTTACAAAGCCACTCCAGACAGCACACTCGAGAAATTTTACTGTTTGGCTATGTTTCCCTATCCCAGTGGCAAGCTGCATATGGGGCACGTACGCAACTACACTATCGCCGACGTCATTGCCCGGTATCAGCGCATGCAGGGGAAAAACGTACTGCAACCAATGGGCTGGGATGCTTTTGGCCTACCTGCTGAAAACGCTGCCATTGCCAATCAGGTACCCCCTGCTGAGTGGACCCTGGACAATATTGCGGAGATGCGCAGTCAGCTATCACGATTAGGGTTTGCGTACGACTGGAGTCGAGAAGTCACCACTTGTAAACCCGATTATTACCGCTGGGAGCAATGGTTTTTCACTCGACTCCTAGAGCGCGGTTTGGCCTATAAAAAAGAAGCCGACGTCAATTGGTGTGAGACTGATCAAACGGTTCTAGCCAATGAGCAAGTCGTCGATGGCAAGTGTTGGCGCTGCGACAATCCGGTAGAACGTAAAGCAATCAATCAGTGGTTCATTCGGATCACGGCCTATGCTCAAGAGCTCTTAGATGACTTAGATTCTTTAAAACAGTGGCCTGAACAAGTTGTCGCTATGCAACGTAATTGGATTGGACGCTCAGTGGGCGCCAACGTCAGATTTCCCTTTGGCGACGGCGACGCTGTGGAGGTTTACACCACGCGACCCGATACCCTGATGGGCGTCACCTACCTTGCCGTCGCGCCACAACATCCCCTCGCCATCGAAGCTGCAACCAGCAACCCTAAACTGGCCTCGTTTATTGAACAACTCGGTCACATCAAAGTGGCCGAGGCCGATATGGCCACCCTTGAAAAACAAGGAATGGACACTGGGCTTACGGTATCTCACCCATTGACGGGGAACCCTCTGCCCCTATGGGTCGCCAATTTCGTATTGATGGGCTACGGGTCTGGCGCCGTAATGTCAGTCCCCGGTCACGATCAACGGGACTGGGAATTTGCCAGTAAATATGGCCTACCTATAGTTCAAGTTATCGAAGGTACCCAAGAGCAACCCGCGGATATCACAAGCTCCGCTTATACCAATAAAGGGCTCCTAATTAACTCTGGGGAATTCGATGGACTTGATTTTACAGCAGCTTTTGAAGCCATTGTTGCGCAACTCGCTGAGCGCAATTTAGGGGAGAGCACCGTTAATTTTCGGCTGCGCGACTGGGGTGTATCTCGCCAACGCTACTGGGGTACGCCTATCCCCGTTATCAACTGCCAAGCCTGTGGCTCGGTACCGGTTCCCGCCGATGATCTCCCTGTCGTACTCCCCACAGAAGTAGCACTAGAGGGCGTTGGCTCACCTCTGACCAACCTAGAAAGCTTTACTAAAACTAAGTGTCCGCGCTGCGGCCAGCCGGCGGAAAGAGAAACCGATACCTTTGACACCTTTATGGAGTCATCTTGGTACTACGCACGTTATGCATCTGCCGGTAACCATAGCGCCATGCTTGACGATGAAGCCAATTACTGGCTTGAAGTCGATCAATATGTAGGCGGCATTGAACACGCCATCCTGCACCTCTTGTATGCCCGCTTTTTTCATAAACTATTGCGCGATGAGGGCTTGGTTACCTCCGATGAACCGTTTAAGCGTTTGCTCACTCAGGGTATGGTGCTTAAAGACGGCACGAAGATGTCAAAATCCAAAGGCAATACGGTTGACCCGCAAGAGCTGATAGATCGTTATGGCGCTGATACTGTACGACTTTTCAGTATGTTCGCTGCCCCCCCAGAACAAAGCCTCGAATGGTCTGACTCCGGCGTTGAAGGCGCCAACCGTTTTCTGAGGCGTTTATGGCGAATGGTCTCCGAGCATAATAACCGAGGCCCGGCACCCGAGATTAACGTTAACGAGCTCGACAAAACCCAGAAGGAACTCCGCCGAAAAACCCACGAGACGATCGGTAAAGTGGACGATGATTACGGTCGCAGGCAAACCTTTAACACCGCTATCGCGGCGGTTATGGAACTGTGCAACGAGGTCAGCAAGTTAGATACCACTACTGACAATGGTCTGGCCGTAGAGCGGGAGGCCCTGCGGGCTGCTCTGCTGTTGCTTTGCCCTATTGTCCCTCATGTCACCGAGCACTTGTGGCGTGAACTAAATGGCGAGGATATTATTTTGGCACGGTGGCCACTGGTTGATGCCAATGCGCTAAGCAGGGATGAACTAGAAATTGTGATTCAAGTTAACGGCAAAGTTAGAGCCAAAATTAGCGTTGCGGTAGATGCGAATAAAGAAACGTTGGAAGCAAAAGCTCTGGCAGAGGAGAATGTCCTGCGCTTTATTGAGGATAAAACGGTACGGAAGGTCATCGTCGTGCCAGGGAAGCTTGTTAACGTCGTAGCCAATTGATGCCCATGAGTTTAATAACCATGAAAACACCTAAATTTTGTTTGTCTAGCGTCTTTATTCTCTCAATTTTTTTATTGGCGGGCTGTGGGTTTAAGCTTAAAGGAACTCAGGGGTCATTCGACTCGCCATCGTTAGTGGGTACTGAAGTTGTGTTAATCAGCGGCGAGCCCCGTGGAGAATTAAACACTGCGCTGCGTGAGCAATTACGTTTGCAAGGCGCCATAATCGTCACGCAAACTGAGATAGGGCTGGTTCTAAGACTGGGCGAGGAACGCTTTCAACAACGTAATTTGTCCCTGAATGCTCAGGCCACGGCTGCTGAAATAGAGCTCACCATGATGGCCGATCTGAACCTAAGCCAAGGTACTGTCGCACTTATTGCAGACACCGATGCCCGTGTAGTACGCCAGTTTCTCGACGACCCACTTAACGTGGTGGGTAAGACCGAAGAGCTTGAACTTCTTCGTGAGGAAATGCGTGAAGATCTCGCAGCTCAAATTATTCGACGTGTTACGCATAGCCTGAACAAACAATTAAATGCCGATCAAACCTGAGCAACTGGCGCAGAGCCTCAATCGGGAACTGAAGCGATGCTATCTTGTATTCGGTGACGAAACGTTAATCGCCGAAGAGTGTGCCGATACGATAAGAGCTGCAGCCAGAGCCGGGGGTTGTATGGAGCGCGAGGTTGTCGAAATTGGGGGCTCCGGGGACTGGCAGCAGCTACTTCAAAGCGCAGGGGCTTTATCGCTATTTGCCGATCGCAAGCTCATTGAAATTAGGCTGCCATCAGGAAAACCCGGAACCGAAGGTAGTAAGGCACTTCAGGAATATCTCACTCTCGATACTGAGGATGTTCTCCTGATTATCGCCGGTAAAGTTGACCGGCAATCCCAGCGTGGCAAATGGTTCACACGGATAGAACAAGAAGGGTTGGCCGTGCAAATTTGGCCCGTGAAGCGGCAGGAACTTCCCGGCTTTTTACAACAACGACTGAAAAGCGCTGGCCTGCGCGCCGATCGCGACGCTGTGCATCTTCTCGCAGACCGCGTTGAGGGGAATTTGCTGGCTGCGGTTCAAGAAGTCGACAAACTCAAACTACTCGCCACATCGGAGCATGTCACCGTAGAGTCGGTTTTGAGTAGTGTTCTTGCCAACGCTAGATACAGCACCTTCGGTCTTGCAGATACGGCATTAAGTGGTGATGCTGCCGCCGCAATCAGAACGCTGCGGGGCTTAGAGGCTGAGTCCACTCAACCGCCCGCCGTGCTGTGGCCTCTCAGCCGAGATGTTGCATTACTTGCCTGCCTGCATGACGATCGCGCCAAGGGCCAGCCTTTATCAAGGGCTATGAATCAACGAGGTGTCTGGCGAAGTCGCATGGGCCTCGTTCAGGGAGCAGCAGAACGCCAGAGCGCCGACGGCATTGCCCGTCTCCAAAAGCTGGCTTTTCAAGCCGATGCAACGGTTAAAGGTTTTGAAAAAGGTAATCCTTGGGACGTATTAGATCGGCTTGTTGTGCTATTGGCTCAGGGCCCTGACGGTCAATCCGTAAAACTCTCGAAAGCGCGATAATACGTTATGGCTGGGATAAACTTGAACGGCGAGAATAAAGCAGCAACAGCGTCAGCCCCCCAGCGCCCGCCGTCATAGTAAAGACAGCGGTGTAGCCAAAACTATCGGTGAGCACACCCAAACAGGCAGAAGCAATCGCCGGAGCTCCCATTGCAAATAGCGTCCACAGACTCAAAACCCGACCGCGATAACTCTCTACCAAGCACAGCTGAATAATTGTTTGGCAGCCGGTACCCGCTATTGTTGTGACTAAACTCAAGGCAAAAATCAAAGCCCCTAGCCGGTATAAATTGGAACCCAAAAATAAGCCCAGCATTAATAGAACCGCCGCCGCAATTGCCAGAGTCACCAAGTTTAGCAGCCGCACCACATCGGCCTGTTGACGCGTTAAAATCAAACCACCAACAATAGAACCCAGACCCGCACTCGCTGTCAGCGTAGCCAACTCTCTCGACCCCCCGCCCAGGAAGCCCCCGGCAAAGGCCGGCAGAAGCTCCACCACTGTCCGGCCCAAAACACCATTGAGCACGGTGAACGCGAAGATCAACTGAATAGCCGGCTCATCTCGCACATAGCGAATACCTGCTTTAAATTGTTGAACAAAGGGCTCTCTAGGCCGCGGCTCGCGAATGCCTACGCCGTGGAGCTTGAGCAGGATAATTGCCGCAATGGTAAACATGACACTGGCCAGCATAAATGCCAACCCGGGGCCAGAAAGGGTGATAAGTGCCGCACCAAGTGCGGGCCCCAGAATACGAGCCACATTGAAGGTAGTGGCAGAAAGGCCTACGGCGCTGGGCAAAGCCGCTCGCTTAACCAACAGAGGTATGAGCGCAAGCCGCATAGGGCTATGACCCGACGTAACAACCCCCATAGCCAGAGCCAAAGCCAGCAAGATTGGAATTCCAAATACGCCTACCCACAGCGCCGATGCCCCACCCAGAGCAATAAACCCGTGCACAAACATTGACACCACCAAACCAGAACGTGGGTTAATTCGGTCTGACAAAATGCCGAACCAGGGTGACAACACAAGCGCAGGGGCCAGCATTAAGGCGGCTGTAATGCCGACCCAGGTTGCAGATGACGTCAGATCCCAAGCACTCCAACCCAGTAAAAAGCGCAACATCCAAGAGCCCAGACTGGAAAACCAGCTCGCAGGGAAATAACGCCTAAAGGCCACCTCAGTTAAAGCTGAATCCCGTACCTGTCGCTTTTCACGACGCTCCAAATAACCTCCCCTTGATTTTGTCGCCCCACAGGACTACTGTTCATTCATACAGTATTTTATACAGCAGTACATACAGCTCTCAATTCATCCGGCTGTGCGTCCCTAGCCCCAGAGGAACATAAAATGTCTGACCCACTTGAACACATCATAAGTCGCTCTGATACCTGGCGCGGTATGAATACTGACGAAAATGTATTTGCAATACGCGCATCCGCCAACAGTGATCTGCACGGTGTAGATGCAGTACCTACTGGATTTCCAGCACTAGACGCTCAGATAGCAATGGCAGGCTGGCCGCTACGCGGCGGTGTTGAAGTCCTCGGCAAGGATAACAGCACTGACTCTATGGGCTTGTTTCTGCCCACAATGGCAGCCCTGAGCGAACAACGCCGCTGGCAGGCTTTTATTGCCCCTCCCCACGCGCCTTACGCACCACTACTCGCCGCCCGCGGAATTGCAACTGAACAAATTCTGATGGTGCACCCCAAAGACCGTGAAGAATTATTATGGGCCACAGAACAAGCCATCCGTAGCACCACTTGCAGTGTGGTTTTCAGTTGGCTGGGGGCCAGTGATTACCGTTATGCTGAATTACGAAAACTGCAGTTAGCTGCCACTGAAAACGACACCCTTGTCGTTCTCTTTCGGGCCAATCAAACCATAGAGCAACACACACCGTTTAGCTTGCGCCTAACGGTCGACCGCTATCACACCGTTGATATTCTTAAGCAACGTGGTGGCAGGCCAACAAGTAATATCAGGCTTCCTGATGAAGAAGATATCATTAACACCCCGCAACCCTGGGAGCTCCCTACAGGAAGCATACGTCGCACTAATACCGGGCAGGTATTAACGCCCGTCGCCTAAAATGAGGGCATTAAACACACTCACATGACGTCGCATAAACAGGCAAGCTACACTCAAGTACTTGCTAAGCCGATAGCCCCTACGGAGCCGATTTCATGGAACCTTTTCCGCACCACTACACAGCCACTGCCAGCGGCGACAAAGCCAATAGCCACGTTACGGTTACCGCCTCGGACTTGCCCGATCTCACTACGAATGCCCCTGCCGAATTTGGTGGGCCAGGTAATCAATGGAGCCCTGAGTCACTATTAATGGCTGCCGTAGCGGACTGCTTTGTTTTGACGTTTCGTGCTATTGCTCAAGGATCCAAACTGGAGTGGAATCAAATTCAATGCCAAGCGACTGGAACGCTTGATCGCATTGAGCGCAAGCCGCAGTTCACAGAGATTCAGTTACACGTCACCGTAACGCCTCAAGGCGATATCGGCACAGAGCGCTTACAACGTATTCTCGAAAAGGCTGAAGATAGCTGTTTAATAACCAACTCGCTAAGTGCGACTGTATCCATGACCAGCGATATTCAGCAAGCCTAATGCAACTGGATACTTGGCTCAGTGAGTGGGGCGTTACCCTAGGTGTAGCGGCACTCATGGCGCTTATGGTTTTTATCGTTTGGGACCTAGCCCGTCGCAACAATGCCGGACGTTACGGCACCTTCGTCTTATTTATTGCACTCGCCATGGGCCTATTGGGCTTTGCCATTAAAGGGGTTATTCAGTATTTAATGGAAGGCGGGGGTCTCTAAATCCAGCTCAGTATTAGCACGGCGTAACACCTCAGGTAACCATAAGTGCAACTCATAGCCGACATTACGGCAGCAAAGACCTCAATAGAGAAAGTCTTTCGAAGTTGCTTAAAAAGACTATTTAATACTGTATATATATACAGTATTATTGAGGTATGTCCCTCTGGCTTTACCTTCGGTTTCCCCAACTACCCCTCGAGTGTCAACCACTAAAGCAGGACTATCCAGCCGTTGTCATAGAGCGGCAGCGCGTAATTGCCGTCAACGACGAAGCGCAATTAATAGGTCTTAAATCGGGGCAAAGCACCGCTACCGTTCGTGCCCTCGTCGATACATCTAACCTACAACTCCTTGAACGCGATCCAAGTCAAGAGATACGCGCCTTGGAACGCCTAGAGTGCTGGGCTTACAGCATCACGCCAACGTTAGAACGCTGGCAAAATGAGGGTATTCAGCTTGAGGTTGGGCGATGTTTAAAGCTGTACGGTGGCCTTAAAAAGCTATTTAACAACATTCAAAGTGACCTTGAACAACGAGGCTTTACAGTCAAACCAGGCTTAGCTTCTAATCGCTCTGCTGCCTGGCTACTTAGTCATTGGGAGCAAAATTTTGTATACCCATCAGATCAAAGCCTACGAAAACGGCTCGATAAAATCCCTCTATACCTGCTGCGCAAAGTTCAAAAAGATCAATTCCTGAGTGCTATTACCCGCCTTGAAAAAGCGGGCATTCAAACACTGGGAGAGATTCTCGACATGCCTACAAGCGCATTGGGGCGTCGCTGTGGTCAGGCATTTCAAAAATGGCTGGAAGATATCACTGTGACCTCTGACACCGTCACCCAAGATTTTCATCCGCCTCACCGGTTTTACGATTCCTTATGGTTCGGTTTTGAGATTCGCAATCAGATCGAACTGCATCCTGCCATGCAGCAATTACTGCAAGCTTTAGCGAGGTTTTGCCGTGCGACACAACATCAAGCAACTCATATCGAATGGCAGATGTTGCGCATGCATGGCAGTACCGAACGTTTTGAGGTGCGCAGCAGTGAAGCACATAATGATTCTGAGCTCTGGTTTGAGCTATCACGCCTCAGCCTAGAGCACGACTCACTCGGTACCGACATAGAGGGATTGGCCCTTCATGTTCATCAATTCCAAACCCAACATGCTGCTGTTGCCGACTTATTTGGCGACACCCACCATCGTGAACCGCTGCATAATCTGGTCGACCGCCTCAGATCACGCCTAGGGCTACAAGCCATTAATCAGATCGCCCTACGAGAGGCACATTTACCCGAACACAGTCAGTATTTAAGCCAAGATGTCGCACCGCAGCAGCCGCTTTTAGAGGGGCAGGCACAACGACCTTTTTGGCTGTTTGATGAGCCCCATCCGATACGGCTTAAAGACAATGTATTGCACTGGAACGGTGTGTTAACAATCTTACTGGGACCTGAGCGCCTTGAAGATAACTGGTGGCAAAAACCCGCCAGCCGAGATTATTACATTGCCCAAACTCAAGCGGGACAGCCCATTTGGATTTTCGAAGACCGCCATAGTAAACAGTGGTATGTGCAGGGAATACTGCCGTGAGCATCCCAACCGTTATACACAATAACCTCGAGGTCTATTCGCACTGTTAAATCAGCAGCCATTGTCCTTAATAAGAGGCCAGCACTCGCTTAAAGAACTCATGCCATTAGGGGCACCTCAAAACCTAAGTCACCGACTGAACTGCCTCTACCTTCCCCCTCGTTAACCGTCGTTCGTCAGATAAAAATCAGGCTGAAGTTAAAGTGCTGCCGTCAATGCAACCACACCAAGTCATCCACACCAAACCCCAGAGCCCGAGCGCGGTCAATAAATGCTTTGCGAATCTCATCGCTGATATCGGTCTCTCGAGCTAATAGCCACAGGTAATTCGTGTTGTAGCCCGCCACAAAGGCATATCGATAATCAGGGTCTAACTCGAAGACAACGTAGCTACCGTAAAACGGTCCAAAAAATGAAACTTTAAGGTGCGCCGTACCTTCATCACCAACAAACTTGGCGTGACCATTGGCGACCTTTCGCTCTCCCGTTTCTGAGTCAGTGCCACTGTTAATAACGCGAACAGCACCATCGTCACGTAACGAGTACTCTGCCTTCACATCGATCAGGCCTCGTTCAAAACTGTGATCGAGACGGGCAATTTCGTGCCACGTGCCCAGGTAGCGTGACTTATCAAAGTCGGTTACCGGCTCGACCCCTTCAGGCATACCGGTACATCCCGACAGCGCAGCCAAAATGAGGAAACTAAGACTCAGATATTTAAATATGATTCGGCTCAGTATCATGGCACTAACCTTTTGGAGTCATTATTTTCAGGGCTGTGAAAAGCCTCTTCACAACTGTTAATGTCCACTGTAACCGTTACACCATTTGTGAAGAAAGGTATGTCCGCCAATAATCCTTCGCGGCGCTCCTGACGACATAAAGCCGCCATCTGTATTCGAGGATAGTTACAGATATAAAGCCATTACTACCTTGTGCCAATAAGCTATTAAATTCAAATGCCACAACCATTATACTGTACATTTATACAGTATAATGGTTGCATGCCTTACGCCGAACTTCACTGTCTTAGTAACTACAGCTTCCTACTTGGAGCCTCCCACCCCGAAGAATTAGTGGAACGTGCCGCCGCCTGCGGCTACTCCGCATTGGCCATTACTGATGAATGCTCCCTTGCCGGTGTTGTAAAGGCACATGTCGCTGCAAAACGCTGTGCCATAAAACTTATTATTGGTAGTGAATTTAATTTGGTTGAAGGCATTCGCCTCATTGCACTGGCACCCAACCGAGAGGCCTATGCCGAGCTGTCAGGTCTAATCAGTCGCTCTAGACGTCGCAGCCCCAAAGGCGAGTACACCACCCGACTGCGTGACGTTATCTTTCACTTGAAACGCTGCCTTATTATCTGGCTACCCGGCGACTCTGAGCATGAAATTGGGTCCGGGCAGCAGCTGGCACGATTATGTCCCGGAAGACTCTGGATTGGCAGTAGTCGCCTGTTAGGTAATGATGAAATGCGACGCTTCCGACAGCGCTGGGACTTAGCACAAAAGTTAAACCTCCCCTTGGTCGCCTGCGGTGATGTCCGAATGCATAGCGCATCACGAAAACGATTGCATGATGTACTGACCGCCCTACACCACAACACAACAGTTAGTAAGCTGGGGCTGCGGAGACTTGCTAACAGCCAGCAACACCTGCGCACTCTTGATAAATTACTCCCGCTCTACCCGCCATCACTGATTGGCGAAACCTTACGCATCAGTCAACAGTGCCAGTTCAGCCTTGATGAGCTCCGCTATGAGTACCCAGAAGAAGTTATTCCAACCGGCCAGGATGCCAATACCTATTTACGAGAACAGGTTGCTCTGGGTGCAGCACAACGCTGGCCTAACGGTGTCCCCAATAGCATTCAGAATCGCATACAACACGAATTAGTACTCATTTCTGAACTCGACTTCGAATACTACTTTCTAACCGTATACGACCTTGTTCGATTTGCCAGAGAAAGGCATATCCTGTGCCAAGGTCGAGGCTCTGCCGCCAACTCTGTTGTTTGCTACTGCCTACACATTACCGAGGTCAATCCCGAGCAAGTTAACTTGCTATTCGAGCGCTTCATATCTCGAGAGCGCGATGAACCCCCAGATATTGACGTAGATTTTGAACACGAACGCCGTGAAGAAATCATTCAATATATTTACCGAAAATACACGCGGAGACGCGCCGCTTTAGCTGCTACCGTTATTACTTATCGGTCCAGAAGTGCGGTTCGAGATGTCGGTAAAGCACTAGGTCTTGATGCCATCTTGGTGGAGGATCTTGCTAAATCACTAGCATGGTGGAACCGAGAGGGTGAGCTTAGGCAGCGCTTCGAGCAGCAAGGCATGGGGATGCCCGGCAAACAGGCCCAACTTTTCCTTGATCTGGTACAGGAGATACTCGGCTTTCCACGTCATCTCTCCCAGCACGTTGGCGGCTTTGTTATTAGCCGCGGTCCCATCTCAAATCTGGTTCCGGTAGAAAATGCCAGTATGGATGAACGAACGGTTATCCAATGGGACAAAGAAGATATTGAAGCCCTTGGATTACTAAAGGTTGATGTACTGGCTTTAGGTATGTTGTCGGCTATCCGTAAAACTTTGGCGCTAGTAAACCGGGAAAATCCCCAAATTAAGCGTATTCAGGATATTCCCCGTGAAGATCAGGCAACTTATAAAATGCTTCAGTCCG
>JAQWYY010000257.1 GCA_029253705.1 Luminiphilus sp.
CCCGCTTGCGCCCTGTCAATTTCGTTGCGCTCATCGGCGTGCATTTCAACCATACGGCCGACGCGCTCAGTTTTTCCAGTCGCAGAGTTGAGGATGGTGTCGCCTTTCTTAATCTGTCCCGAGTAAACGCGGATAAAGGTGAGAGCACCAAAACGATCATCCATAATTTTGAATGCTAGGGCTCGGAAGGGTTCTTCGATCGAAACTATCGCCTTTTCACCGGTAGCATTGCCTTCTTCGTCGGTCAGATCCTGCGGATCCACTTCCATGGGGCTTGGCAGATAATCAACAACCGCATTGAGCACTAGCTGAATGCCCTTGTTTTTAAACGCCGAACCGCAATAGGTTGGGAAAAAGTGCAGTCTGCGCGTTCCCTCTCGAATGCAGCGCTTAATGTCGTCCATGGGGGGCTCTTCACCTTCCATGTAGGCCATCATCACATCATCATCCATTTCCACCGCGGCTTCGATGAGCTGTTCGCGATACATAGCAGCATCGTCCACTAAATCAGCGGGGATATCGGTAACTTCGTAATTTTCTGGCAAGCCGGAGTCGTCCCAGATGTATGCCTTTTGGGAAAGAATATCGACCACACCCGTGAACTCGTCCTCTGTGCCGATAGGTAAGGTCATCACTAACGGATTTGCACCCAGCACATTTCGTACCTGATCTACAACACGGTAAAAGTCAGCACCGATGCGATCAAGCTTATTGACAAAGATAAGGCGGGAAACCTCAGAGTCATTGGCGTAACGCCAGTTAGTCTCTGATTGCGGCTCGACGCCACCCGACCCACAAACGACCCCAACGCCGCCATCAAGGACTTTCAGCGACCGGTAAACTTCTACCGTGAAATCAACGTGTCCGGGCGTATCGATAATATTTAAGCGATGGTCATTCCAAAAGCACGTGGTAGCTGCAGACTGAATAGTAATGCCGCGCTCCTGCTCCTGCTCCATGAAATCGGTGGTTGCCGCACCATCATGGACTTCACCGGTCTTGTGGATTTTACCGGTCAACTTGAGGATGCGCTCGGTGGTGGTGGTCTTACCGGCATCAACGTGCGCAAAGATGCCAATATTTCGGTAGATGGATAAGTCTGTCATGGTTTTTATCACCCAGTCGGAATTTGTTCTTGATTGCCTACGCCCACACCGCTTGTGCAGTGCATCACCCGATGCAGAAGCACACCGGCAATGCTTTCGCGGTACAACATAAAAAGGCCGTAGACGTCATCACAGTGCTGCCTCCCCGACAAACCGAAGAAGCATATGTATTTCGTGGTGCGCTATGTACCACATCCGGAGTTTCAGCTGAAGGGGCTGCTGCCATTTAAGGTGGGCAAAGCGGAAAAAATACGGTTTTCTTTCCCGAAAATGACATTTTACGGTTTTTCGCCCCCCTAAGACTCTCTTCCTAGAGATAAGCCCACTGACACCTTTTTTCAACAATCTGGGGGATGAAACATGAACACTTAAGTTCAAACTCGGCTCATGAGTGCTGCATGCCTGCCGCAAAGCCCTCGCATGAACCCACGTTCAGGGTAACCGCCAACACACAAATTGCACAGATACAGAGAACACTTGCCAGACCTAGCCACCTCATCTAGCGTGCCACTAATAAAAACATCTAAGTTAGGAGTAATCATGACCACTCTCGCCTTCGAAAGCGGCCTTCAGCTGGCCGAGCGTCTGAAACGACAAGAGCTTAGCGCCGTTGAACTGCTCGATTACTTTCTGGACAGAGTGCAACGTTTTAACCCACAGCTAAACGCCATCATTGAATTGCAAGAAAAAGAGGCTAGAGGATGGGCCATCGCCGCAGACCAAGCACAAGCCAAGCAAACCGCAGAGTCACTTGCCCCCTTTCACGGGGTACCCATGACGATAAAAGAAAGTTTTGATGTCTCAGGCATGCACACGACAAGAGGCAACCCGGTTTTTGAGCACCATATCGCCGAAACCGATGCCCTCGCGGTGTCACGTCTCCGTAAAGCCGGGGCCAATATTTTTGGCAAGACCAATGTGCCTCTGGACCTAGCCGATTTTCAATCGTACAACGCCATATACGGCACTACGAACAACCCATGGGATACGGGACGCACCGCCGGGGGCTCCTCAGGCGGCTCCGCAGTCGCGATGGCTGCGGGCTTATCAGGCATTGAAAACGGATCGGATATTGGCGGCTCCATTCGAAATCCTGCTCACTATTGCGGTGTATTCGGCCACAAACCCACCTGGGGGCTGTTACCACCAAGAGGGCATGCAGCTCCTGGCGTGCTAGCACAACCCGATCTGGCCGTTATTGGTCCTATTGCTCGCAGTGCTCAGGATTTAGAGGCCTTACTGCTGGCAGAGGCGGGACCTGATGAAATCATGGCTGGTGGCTATCGGCTGGATTTATCAAAACCTACTTTTTCGCATCTCAAGGAGTTGCGGGTTGCCGCCATGGTCAACAACCCACTGGCTCCGGTATCGCAAATTTGTGAAGCTCGAGTTGAGGGTGTTCTGGACCTTATTCGCCATGCAGGAGGACAGGTGAACTACGACGCCAGACCTGACTTCGATATGGGCGAGGGACACGAGGTCTACCAAAATTTGCTGTGGGCGGTCATGGCTTCCCGCTCCGATGACGCAACTTTTGCCCAATTGGCAGCAGAGGTTGCCGCACTCGCACCGGATGACCGGTCGGCCCGTGCGCAAAATCTCAGGGCGCGGTTTGCTACCTACCGAGACTACAGCACCGCCAATGAGTCCAGAACGCATCAACGGTGGGCGTGGCATCAATTTTTTCAAAAATTTGACGTGATGGTGACGCCGATCATGGCCACACCAGCATTTCCCCATGATCACCAACCCTTCGGGCAACGTACCGTAGACGTCGATGGTGCCCCGCGCCCCTACTTTGAGCAATTATTCTGGGCTGGGCTTGCGATTAACAGCTACTTGCCTGCCGCTATTGTACCCACAGGCTCTCTCGGCGGGGGGTTACCTGTAGGTGTTCAGATCATTGGTCCTGAATTTGGTGATTTAAAGGTGTTGCGCGTCGCCAAACTTTTGGAACTGGAGGGCTTGGCGTTTGTACCACCCCCGGGCTACGAGGACTAAAATCTGACACAGGACCGACCTGACTCAGGTCTACCTATCTAGTGTCCAGCTAGGTAGACCACCCCACGCTTAATCGTCACACAGCAATGACATTTTTGCCTTGGCAAACTCGAACTCTTGGGCAGTTGTTGCATCCACCACCATTTGCTTGGCTTGCAAGCACTCATCAGCTTCTTCTGCTGAGTCTTCTGCTACGGCCGCAACCGCTGCCGCGTTGTCAGGCTGACAGTAACCTGAGGAAATACGACGGACATTGGCAGTCTCTCCGGCTTTTTCTACGGCTACGCAATCACCCCG
>JAQWYY010000261.1 GCA_029253705.1 Luminiphilus sp.
CCTCTATTCCACCGCTGTGCATCCAGTCTGCTTAGCATTGCGCCCTAAAGCTATGCGTACAACGCCAACCTATGTACAGATGCCGCGGCAGGTACAAAAGTAAATTTAAAGGCGGGGGGGGGTTAATCAGCCTCATGCCTATGTAGTGCGCCTACTTAGGAACACGGCCTATTTAAGATAAGGGGACCATAGAGCCCCTGTTGCTATTGTTCCCGCCAAGATTCTTCAGAAGTGAGATTACTCACAGAACCAGCACTCGTTGCCCTACGGAATCGAATGACGCTCTCGCACCAGTCGTTACATGCGCCGATATGCTGTGATCTTAGAGGTAAATTCTGTTGTGGAGAGACCGAGAGGCCGCGCCTGAGGTTACTTAATACCTGGCTGCTTAGCTTTGCCTAAAAGCTCTTTGGTTAGCTTCCTCTGATAGGGCAGCCATTCGGTATTCTTATCGACTTTGAGGTATTTAACTTTCGCATGAGACTCCTGCATTAGGATGCCTCCGCTCCATACACTATCTACGGAGCGTCAATGAGATACCTAGAGCAGTGCAATGATCGTCAATAAATCTGATCATGATCAATTACTTAACTTACTCTAGTCCTCACATATTGGTGCGGAAGGCGGGACTTGAACCCGCACAGCCATAGGCCACTACCCCCTCAAGATAGCGTGTCTACCAATTCCACCACTCCCGCATAAACTTAACCCTCGGGTAAATCTTGCCCCGAGTCAATAACATCACCTTCTGTTGAATTCAGCGTGGGTAAGTCTGACCCACCGGCCTCAAAAACCGTTTCGGGGATATCCCCCACAGGTAAGTCGCTTTCGAAGGCTTGCGCAGGTGGGACCTCAACGGCCTCCATAGGCAACTCAAACCCCAGATCGTCTTCGCCAGCGGTTCTGCTATCAGCGATCATTGCTAAGCCAAAACTACTGGCAAAAAAAGCTGCTACCAACCAAGCGGTAAGCTTTGTCAGCAAATTAGCGCTACCGACACTGCCAAACAGCGTCTGCGAGCCGCCGGCGCCAAATGATGCACCTATGTCAGAGCCTTTGCCCTGCTGCATCATAATGAGACCAATAATGCCCAACGCCACCAGCAGGTGACCCACCAAAATAATCTGTTCCACTACGCCCTCCCAGCGCTCGCTGCGCTGGCAATTTGCCAAAAACTATTGGCGTTTAAGGAAGCTCCCCCAACGAGAGATCCGTCAATATTATCGCACTCAAAGAGCACACTCGCATTTTCAGGCTTAACGCTGCCTCCATAAATAATGGGGATGCCTGCGCCGACCTCACCAAAGTGCTCGCACAAACACGACCTTATAACTCCGTGCATGGCGTCAGCCTGAGCCGGCGTTGCCGTGCGCCCTGTCCCGATCGCCCAAACAGGTTCATACGCTACGACTAAATTTTCGCAAGGCACTTGCGCCAGAGAGCCAAGGAGCTGCTCTATGACAATTTTGTCTTGCTGACCTGCATCGCGGTGTTCTAGAGTTTCCCCAACACAAACTACCGCATGTAACCCTTGGGCAATTACCAACGCCGCTTTTACTGCAACCTGAGCATCCGTTTCGCTGTAGAGAGCCCGCCGCTCAGAGTGGCCAATAATGACATAACTGCACCCGAGCTCACTGAGCATTTGAACCGAAATCTCGCCGGTAAAGGCGCCTTCAACCTGGTCGGCACAATTTTGGGCGCCCAGTGCAACGTCTTCGAAGGCGTTACTTACGGCCCCTAAATAGGGCGCAGGCGGACACAGAACGACGCTGACCTCAGACAAAGGGGGCAACAGCTGCCACTCCCTTGAAAACTCTTCGATCAACCCTAGGCTGCCGTGCATTTTCCAATTGGCGATGACCAGTCCCGCCATCAGGCTATCTCCAGCCAAATCAGGCGCGCGAGAATAGCTGAAGCCCTTCGCAACCGCAAGCTTCTCAGGCGCGAAGAACCATCATCAAACACCGCGAATGACATTAGCAACCCGCTCAGCCAGCTGTTCGATTTCGGCGGCATCGTTACCTTCGACCATAACTCTTATCACAGGCTCCGTGCCCGAAGGGCGTAGCAAAAGCCGCCCCCGCCCCGCCAAAGTCCTCTCTACTTCGCGACAAATTGACGAAACGGGATTATCACCAACGAGATCAATGCTTTCTTTTGGTAGCGGCACATTAATCATGATTTGAGGCAGGCGCGCCATTCCCGAAAGCAGGTCGGAGAGCGTCCTGCCACTAGCAACAATTGCCTTAATAACTTGCAATGCTGCCACAATACCGTCCCCCGTTGTGGTGACATCACCACAAATGAGATGCCCAGACGACTCTCCTCCTAGCTGCCAACCCTCTGCAGCCATGCGCTCACGCACGTAACGATCGCCCACTTTAGTTCTAGCGAGCTGAACTCCCTGTTCCCCTAAAGCGATTTCCAAGCCCATATTAGACATCTGCGTGCCTACCACTCCCGGATCCGATTGCCCGGCTGCAAGCCGGTGCATCGCGAGCACATAAAGTAAGGCGTCACCATCAACCAAAGACCCATCTGCATCGATGAAGAGAACACGATCACCGTCACCATCAAAGGCGATGCCGAAGTCTGCGCAGGTCTCAACCACTTGCTCACTGAGCAACTCTGTTGCCGTTGAACCTACGCCATCGTTTATATTAAACCCGTCTGGCTCAGCGCCAATCACCTTGACATCGGCGCCCAATTCTCGAAATACAGGCGGGGCCACGTTATAAGTCGCACCGTGGGCGCAATCGAGCACAATTTTTAATCCTTTCAGAGTGTGCTGTCTTGGCAACGTCGCCTTACAAAATTCAACATACCTGCCAGCAGCATCGTCCAGCCGCGTTGCCTTGCCCAGCTTAGCCGAGTCCACTGTTTGCATGGGAACGTCGAGTGCCGCTTCGATAGCCAGCTCTAATTCATCAGAAAGCTTGGCGCCAAGGCCCGAGAAAAACTTAATGCCATTGTCGTAATAGGGGTTGTGAGAAGCGCTTATAACAATGCCTACTGCGGCATTTTGACTACGGGTCATCATCGCGATAGCCGGCGTGGGCAACGGTCCTAGCAGCTTCACGTTAGCTCCTGCTGCAACTAGGCCCGCTTCAAGCGCGGACTCAAACATGTAACCCGAAACTCGCGTGTCTTTACCAATAATTACCGACACTTTTTCCGATGAACGCTCTGAAAACACTCGACCACAGGCCCAGCCTAAACGCAGCATGAATTCTGGAGTAATGGGCATTTCACCGACGCGACCGCGAATACCATCAGTGCCAAAATATTTTTTGTTCATAGTGAAGCCTCCGCCCAGGCGGTCATCATGGCGACAGCGTCCATTGTTTCAACCACATCGTGCACACGTAAAATATGGGCACCACCCATTACCGCCAGCACTGCCAGTGCCAAGCTCGCCGGCATTCGTTGGGTCGTATCGCGGTCTATAACTGAGGCTATCATGGACTTGCGCGACAATCCCACCAAAACGGGTTGACCAAGGGCCGCGACCTCAGACAAGCGACTCAGTAAAGTAAAGTTGTGCTTGGGTGTTTTGCCGAACCCAAATCCAGGGTCGAAAACTAACCGTTCACGCGAGATACCTGCATCAGTGCACAGGGCCGCTCGTTGCTCGAGAAATTCAATGACCTCCGGCACGACATCACGATACTGAGGGCCTGCTTGCATAGTCAACGGGTCTCCCTGCATGTGCATTAAGCAAATGGGTAAACCTGTCTTGGCCGCTGCATTAACAGCTCCCTCCCGACCCAAGGCGCGCACATCGTTGATCATACCGACACCGGCTTCAGCCCCGGCTAACATGACCTTTGGCGTGCTGGTATCCAGAGACACTTCGACGTCGAACCGGT
>JAQWYY010000278.1 GCA_029253705.1 Luminiphilus sp.
GCAGAGCTGTCGAACTGACGAATTCCCGCTTCGATTGCCGCGTATACATTAGCGATAGCCAGAGCACGGGTATCGTGAAAATGGCAGCCAAGATTTTGATGCCCATACCGAGACACCAACGTCGTCATGAGGTCGTGCACCTGCTTTGGATGCGCGGCGCCGATGGTATCCGCAATCATCAATCGGGCTGGGTTGTAACGCATCAAGCGTTCCACCTGTGCCAAGACAGTCTCAGGCGCCACGGGACCCTCGTAGGGGCACACAAAAGAGACCGCCAGATAAACGTGTATATCGACACCATCACCCTGAGCCCGCTCCAAAATATCCTCAGCCATCAAGAACGTCTCTTCAAGACTCTTTTTAATATTGTTCTGATTCATTTGTTCAGTTGCCGAAATAGCAATGGCATAAGTTCTGATTCCCGTTGCCAGCGCTAACTCGTACCCTCTCATATTGGGAACCAACACCGAATAAGCAAGATCCGCTGCCGGGAGCTGTGCCGCCAGCACATCGGTTCCCGCCATTTGAGGCACGGCTTTCGGTGAGACAAAACTCCCAATCTCGAGCTCGGGAACGCCAGTCACCGAGAGACTGTCTATCAACCGCTGGCGCTGCTCTAGGGTCAAATGTTGCGACTGAGCTTGCAAACCGTCCCGAGGCGCCACTTCCTTAATTAAAATTTGGTTGGTCATGAGAACCCCTCTTGTATTCTTGTAGAACAGCGCCCCAAATTCTCTGGGACCAAAAACATGCACTGCTTCGGTTTGAACCGTTGCGGCGCAATTCTAAAGTAACACTCTGTGTACGGAAAAGCCCTTAGAGTGGACGTCCAGTGCACAACCTCGACCTGCCACTGAGCTCTTCTTGCACGATGCTGTTATCTCATTACATGAAAAGTTTTTGACGATTAGGTACAGTGGTGTCACTGGGCAAATGACACTGATTACGAAGAGCCTAGTCTGGAAAAGGAACAACTATTGGGAACTAGCGGGGTTTTACAGCGCAACGCACTGGGGCTAGGTGATCGCCCTGCCCTTGTTGTTGTGGATATCGTAAATGGCTTTACCGATCCGGGTTGCCCCCTGGGCAGTGATGCCGATAGCGTTGTCGCCGCCAATGTCACTTTAATGGAGGCTTTTCACCGCCGTGGGCTACCGGTATTCCTGACCACCGTCATCTTTAGAGACGAGCAACAAGCACGTGTATTTCGAAATCGATTACCGGCCCTTGAATTATTGACGCCGGAATCGCACTGGGTCGCCTTTGACACGCGCTTGCCGATAATCGAATCGGATATCTTCATCGAAAAAACCCATGCCAGCTCTTTCCATGGCACGCGTCTATCTGAGCAACTCGCAGAAGTAAATGCAGACTCCCTCGTAGTGACCGGCCTGACAACTAGCGGGTGCGTCCGAGCTACTGCCGTAGACGGTCTTCAGTATGGTTTCCGAGTTGTGGTACCCAGAGAAGCGGTGGGCGACAGAGACCTCGATGCCCACAACGCCAATTTGTATGACTTAGACGCAAAGTATGCTGACGTGATATCGGTAAACGACGCTATCTCGCAGTTACCCTGAGGAGTTTGCAGCCTCAAAGGCTGCCAGTTGCTCGGGGGTCGCCTCTGTCTGAAACTGAGATTTCCAGTCCTTATAAGGAATGCCGTAAACCAGCTCGCGGGCATAATCAAGGTCTACAGACTCACCCTGCTCGGCAGCCTCGGCTACATACCACTTGGAGAGGCAATTTCGGCAAAATCCTGCGAGGGTCATGAGTTCTATATTTTGAACATCTTTACGCCCATCTAAATGGGCGAGCAAGCGACGGAATACCGCCGCTTCTATAGCATCGTTAGACATATCTTCAGCGCCTCAGCCTTTTGTTGACCATACGACTAAACTCCTTCGCTTGTTCAGGATAGCGCCACTTTAAATTTGCAAATTCCTCAGTGGAAAAGAAATCCACGCTGCTAACTTCCAAAGGCGCCCGCACCTCTGGCGTGGGCTGACCGACGGGTGAGCACCAATACAAATGGAAGCCATTTTGAAAGACGGCAGCCGTCTGCTTAACCGACACCGCTACGTTGGTCTCCTCCCAAGTTTCCCGTTCTGCACCGCACTGGGCCGTTTCGCCAGATCTAACGCTACCACCAGGTGGGCCCCATTTCCCCAATGCTTCGACCAATAACAATTCCTTGTTATAGATGACCAAGCAACCTGCAGTAAACGCCTCATCACCTCCATCCTTGACTGTGCAATCGGGTGCGAATTCACACCCGACCAGTAAGGCAGACATAACTGCAACTAAACATCCTTTACCGCTCGTAGATAATCTCCACATGCTCTCCTCCCACGGCGCCTCTGAGACGCTCTAATAAGTCATCACTGGGATTGACTCGCCACTGGTCTCCCAGCGCCACACGAGCAAATCCCTTTGGTTGAAAATAATCAACCGTGACCGGGCACTCACCTCCCCCGGATGTAAGCAACGCTTCTTTAATCAGTTGTCGCAACTGTCGATCCAAGCCACCATCAAAAACCTCTAAGCGTATTTCACTGACTCGGGAGAGTCTTGCCTGTTCCAAGGAACGAATCTCTCGAGCCCGCATAGACAATCCCCCTGAGTACTCATCACTCTGAACCCGACCACTCAGAAGCACAATTCGGTCTTTGACTAACAACTCTCGGTGCTCAGTGTACGCCTCGGCGTATACTGTTGACTCGATTTGGCCCGTATTATCGTCCAATTTTAAGACCGCCATCACACCTCTTTGAGTTTTTATAGTCCTAATATCAACTATCAAACCAGCAACGGTAATGTTGTTGTCTGGTTGCAAATCGCGCAGGCGCCGTGGCGCAAATTTGCGAACCTCAGATTCATATTCTTGTATTGGGTGACCGCTAAGAAAACTACCAACACTTTCCTTCTCACCGTTTAGAATTTCTTTCAATGTCCAAGGACGCACCCTGCGATGGTCAGCATAAGGATCACCATTGGCGGCTGGTGCCACATCACCAAAAAGGTCCGTCATACCCGCCTCGTTGTTCGCTACCGTTTGCTCGGCAGCGCGCAGCGCATCATCGAGAGCCGCTAGTTGAACCCACCGATCAGCACCAAACCCGTCGAGAGCACCGCTTTTTATCAAGGCCTCTAGAGCTCGTCGATTAACTTTACGAGGGTCTGTCCGTGAGCAGAGGTCAAAGAGGTCGGTGAAAGGGCCGCCCGAACCCCGGGCTGCCAGTAGATTTTCAACGGGGCTCTCCCCCAAACCTTTTATGGCCCCTAACCCGTAAACAACTTCGCTATCTTCGTTGACCGTAAACAGATAAGCCCCTTCGTTAACTTCAGGCAAACGCAAAGCCACGCCCATCGATTTACACTCGTCTCTTAACGTCAAAAGTTTATCTGTGTTATCAAGTTCCGAACTCATGACCGCCGCCATGAACTCCGCAGGAAAGTGAGTTTTTAACCAGGCGGTTTGATAGGACACCAGCGCATACGCCGCTGAGTGTGATTTGTTGAAACCGTAACCGGCAAACTTTTCCACCAAGTCAAAGATTTTCATCGCCAAGTCAGGATCGATGCCTTTGGCACTGGCACCTTCCTCGAAAACGGACCGCTGCTTGGCCATTTCCTCGGGCTTTTTCTTACCCATAGCACGCCGCAGGAGATCAGCACCCCCTAGGGTGTAGCCAGCCAATTCCTGAGCAATCTGCATCACTTGTTCCTGGTACAAGATAATGCCGTAAGTAGGCTCTAAAATAGGCTGCAAAGAGCCGTGCTGATAGGACGCATCGGGGTACGCCAAGGCCTCACGGCCGTGCTTACGGTTGATGAAGTTATCTACCATTCCGGACTGCAGTGGCCCCGGCCTAAATAGAGCAACCAGCGCAATAATGTCCTCGAAGGAGTCAGGCTGAAGGCGCTTTATTAAATCTTTCATCCCCCTAGATTCAAGCTGAAACACCGCCGTAGTTTCAGCGGATTTAAGCAGGCTAAATACCTTGGGGTCATCAAGCGGAATTTCGCTGATATCGAGCTTTGCACCTGGCTCATGAGCTCGGGCTTTGTTGATCATAGCAACCGCCCAATCGATAATCGTGAGCGTACGAAGGCCTAAGAAATCGAACTTTACAAGGCCGGCTTCCTCAACATCATTCTTGTCATACTGAGTAACCAGGCCCCCGCCTTCTTCATCACAATAAAGCGGTGAAAAATCAGTCAGTTTAGAAGGGGCGATCACCACACCACCGGCATGCTTGCCAACATTGCGGGTTACCCCCTCAAGCTGAACTGCCATATCCCAAATCTCTTGGGCCGAACCATCGTCTTTAAGCAGCTGGGCTAGCGCCTCTTCTTGTTCGAGGGCTTTTTCCAAGGTTATACCCACCTCGAAAGGGATCAACTTGGACATCTTATCGGCGAGGCCGTAGGGCTTATCCTGCACCCTTGCCACATCTCGAACTACCGCCTTTGCAGCCATGGTACCGAAGGTTATGATTTGAGAGACCGCCTCCCTACCGTAGGTATCTGCTACGTATTCAATAACCTCGTCGCGACGATCCATACAAAAATCAACGTCGAAATCTGGCATTGATACCCGCTGGGGATTCAAAAACCGTTCAAACAGTAAATCGTACGCCAGAGGATCTAGGTCTGTAATTTCTAGAACATAAGCAACTAAAGAACCTGCTCCCGAGCCGCGCCCGGGACCCACTGGAATACCTTGCTGTTTGCCCCAACGAATGAAATCCATGACTACCAAAAAGTAGCCGGGAAAGCCCATTTCATTAATAACGCCCAACTCAAAATCTAACCGCTGCCGATACCTGTTTAACGTATCGGGGTCTGAAAGCTCCAGCTGCTCTAATCGACGATTTAAACCTTCGTGGGACAGTTGGCTCAAAAACTCTTCGATGGTCGTGCCATTGGGGACGGGGAAATCCGGGAGACTGGGCTCACCCAAAGGAATAGTTACCGAGCAACGCTTGGCGATTTCGACCGTGTTTGTGAGCGCTTCGGGCAGGTCGCTAAATAACTCTGCCATTTCTTCGGGAGAACGTAAGTATTGCTGCTCGGAATAAAGCCTGGGTCTACGAGGGTCATCAAGGGTACGGCCATAACCAATGCACACTCTGGCCTCATGTGCCTCAAATTCATCCGTATTTAAAAATCGAACATCATTGGTAGCGACGACCGGACACCCCATTTCTCTCGCCAGCTCAACTGCCGCATGCAAATAGTCCTCTTCACCAAGTCGACCAGTGCGATGCACCTCTATATAAAATCGACCTGGAAATGTCGCCATCCATCGTTGCAGAGAGGCCCGTGCTTCTTCCTTGTGCCCATTGACAAGTAACTGGCCAAACTCTCCCTGACAGCCGCCAGACAGCGCCAGAACACCCTCAGCATGGGCGTCCAGCCAATCCCACTCTATGCGGGGGGAGCCGTGATACTGCCCATCGCGCCAGGCTTTTGAAATCAATAATGTGAGATTTTGATAGCCCTGCTCATTCATCGCCAAAAGCGATATGGGCTTAGGTCGGTCGCGATCCTCGGTGTCCTCGACCCATAAATCGACTCCGACGATTAGCTTCAGTCCTGCCCGCTGAGCCGCCTTGTAGGCTTTAATTAGCCCGTAAAAATTAGTGGCGTCGGTCACGGCTACAGCGGGCATACCCTGAGCTGCCACTTCGGTCATGAGCTTGGGAATTCTGACCAATCCATCGACTAGAGAGAACTCGGTATGCAAACGTAGGTGTACAAATTGCTTCATAAGCAAACGCTATAGGACAGTGGGCTAACTAAGCAAGCGTTTTACGGGCGCAAAGCTCTTTCTGTGCCAGGGCGTCACCCCTAAGCTGGCCAAGGCAGCCATATGTTCGCGAGTGGGATAACCCTTATGACGGGCAAATCCATACCCCGGATACTCATCATCCAACGCCGTCATCTCAGCGTCTCGCTGTACCTTTGCCAAAATTGAAGCAGCGCCAATACTCACTTCCAGCGCATCGCCGCCGATGACCGGCCTGGCCTTGTAAGGCCAGTCTGGTAAGCGATTGCCATCAACCAGAACAAAATCGGGCACCAGTGACAAGCCGTCTACTGCTCGATGCATAGCCAATAACGAAGCCTGCAGAATATTAATCGAATCAATTTCCCCGACCGACGCTCTAGCAATACACCAGGCCCGAGCACTGGATTTAATAGCAACTGCCAGCTGTTCTCGACGCTTTGCCGTCAATTTCTTTGAATCTGTTACGCCTTCTGGAGTACTGTCACCCAAGATGACAGCCGCAGCCACCACATCACCCGCTAAAGGTCCTCGGCCGACCTCATCGACTCCAGCAACCCATTGATAGCTCCTCTCCGACTGGGAGGTTAAAATATCAGCCACGCTTTAAGTCCATCAGACTATCAAGAGCATCAGCAGTGCGGGCAGAAAAGCCGCCGCCAATCTGTGCAGCCAATTCATCAAAGACGGGAATCTGTTGTTCCATACCTCGCTCCAAAACGTATTCCACCTGCCTCGTCAACTGATCCGGGGTCGCAGCTTCCTGAAGGAGCTCTGGCACCACCTCCCGGTTTGCTAGAACATTGGGTAATCCGACAAATCGAGTGATCGCCATACGCGACAGAATTTGCCACGACAGCCAGGGCATTCGATAGGCCACCACCATAGGTCTACGCAGCAACATAGCTTCGAGAGTCGCAGTGCCTGATGCTAGTAATACGGCATCACTGGCGAGCATAGCCTCTCTACCTTGACCAGAAATAACCGTCACGGAGAGCTCAAGAGACTTTGTGACCGCTTCTATTTGTCGCCTACGATCGTCGTTCGCTGCTGGGATGAGAAAATGAATATTGCGGTGCCGGGACGCCAAATTTGCCATAGTCTGACTATAAATGGCCATCAGGGATGCCACCTCCCCCGCGCGACTACCGGGCAAAACAGCTAGGACCTTGGCGTTATCTGGTAATCCAAATTTCCCACGCAGAACAGCCCGGGGGGGCAACTCTTTTAACTCCTCGATCAGTGGATGACCGACACAAACCGCCGGTACACCCGCTGCCTCATAAAAACCCGTTTCAAAAGGCAGCAGGCAAAGCATCAGATCAACCGCTGTCGCTATTTTTTGCACGCGCCCGGGGCGCCATGCCCACACAGAAGGGCTTACCAAGTGCGCGGTTGTAAGACCTCTAGCGCGCAGCTGGGACTCTAAAGTCAGATTGAAATCAGGACTGTCTATCCCAACAAAACAGTCAGGACGCCAGCTTAATTGTTGCTGAAAAGCCTGCCGTCTGATTTTCAGCAATTCAGGTAGCCGTTTAAGTGGATCGACAATTCCAAAAACTGACAAACGATCCATAGGATGCAAGGAGGCTAAGCCCTGCTCGGCCAATCGGTCACCACCGATACCCTGCAGTTGCAAATGTGAATGGCGACGTCGCAACTCCCTCGCCACTGATGCCCCAAGAATGTCGCCTGAAGCTTCTCCCGCTAGAATCCCGAGACGCATAACGATTCAGTCCACGATCAGCGGACGATGCCACGCTCTGAATTGACAAGGCTGTCGACAAGCACCTGCAATTCTGGCGTTTCTTTGACCATCCCCTCCAAGCGCTGTATCGCGTTATCGAGAGTCAGCCCCTGACGGTAAATAATCTTATAGGCTCGTCGTAACTCAGCAAGTGTGTGACTACTAAAACCGCGCCTGCGCAAACCCTCAGAGTTAATGGTCTTCGCCTCTGCTGGACTGCCGGCTACTGTCACAAAGGCGGGAACGTCTTTTCCTATCGCAGTGCCCATACCACTAAAGCTGTGGGCGCCAATTTTGCAAAACTGGTGCACCAACGTATACCCACTAAGAATAGTCCAATCACCAACGACAACATGCCCCGCGAGCGCCGTATTGTTCACGAGAATCGTATTGTTGCCGACCACACTATCGTGACCAATATGCACATAGGCCATGATCAGATTGTTATCGCCTAATTGAGTGACACCACGGTCCTGAACGGTACCTCGATGAATCGTGACATTCTCACGGATTACATTGTCATTGCCTATAACCAATTCTGTTGGCTCATCATGGTACTTGAGGTCTGGCGTAGCCTCCCCCACTGTACTGAATTGGTATATGTGATTTCTGGCGCCAATTGTTGTGGGGCCACGAATAACCACATGAGGTTCTATAACCGTCTCAGGCCCAATTTTCACCTCCGGGCCAATCACCACATAGGGACCAACGGTCGCAGTATCCGAAACCTCGGCTTTTTGATCGATAATGGCCGTAGGGTGGATCACCGCCTAACGGTCTGCACAGAGAATGGTTGCCGAGGCACAAGTCGCGCCGTCGACTTCAGACCGCACATCAAACTTCCAAATCCCTCGTCGTTCACTAACAATATTTGCGTATAAGTCAACGCGATCACCCGGCACACAAGGGCGTTTAAACCGTAACTTGTCTACCCCGACCAAGTAGTAAAGAGAGCCATCTTTTGGCGTCTTTCCCATAGTCTTAAAACCCAATATTCCGGCCGCCTGTGCCATTGCCTCCACCAACAACACGCCGGGAAATACCGGCTGTTCGGGGAAATGGCCATCGAAGTAGGGCTCATTAATACTGAGGTTTTTGTAGGCGTGAATCGATTCCCCAAGTTCTAAAGCGACGACCCTATCGACCAACAAAAATGGATAGCGGTGAGGGAGGTGCTCCCTAATTGCAGCGATATCCATAATCATGAACCTTTCTCCTCAAGGCCAGGGACTTTGGCCAACTGTTTTTCCAATGCCTTTACGCGACGAGCGAGAACGGCAAGCTGCTCGAATCGAACCGCATTTTTACTCCAATCCCGATACGGCTGTATGGGCGTTCCCGACGCATACAAGCCGGGCTCCTCTAGAGACTTGCTAACTCTTCCCTGCCCATTGATGTGGACATTGTCGGCAATAGTAATGTGGTCGGCAATACCGACCATACCTGCAAAAGTGCAGTCTTTGCCAATAATCGTACTGCCGCCGACACCACTGCAAGCAGCAAACGCCGTCCGCTCACCAACACGTACGTTATGAGCGATGTGCACCAGATTATCCAAAATAACGTTATCTTCGATAATCGTATCTTCCAGCGCACCTCGATCGATCGTGCTACCAGCTCCAATCTCTACACGATCACCAATGCGAACACCGCCCTGCTGTAAAATTTTTACCCAGCCCTCGGCAGACGGCGCAAATCCAAAGCCATCAGAACCTATGGTTGCATTGCTGTGAATAATGCAGTGAGCACCAATCACAACACGGTGATACAAAACGGCATTGGGATAAAGACGTGTGGAGCTACCGATCTGCGTATGGTGCCCGACATAAACCCCAGCACCTATTGTCGCGCCGTCGCCAATGACGACACCCTCTTCTAGAACCGCATTGGCACCCACACTTACGTCAGCACCCAGAACTACCGTCTCGTGGACAACAGCACTTCCATGGACACCCTCAGGTGCTACGGGTCTCTCGTCGAATAAATGAGTGGCTTGGGCAAAGCTCAGGTAAGGATCTTCACTGAGCAGGCCGGCCCCTGACCATCTTTCAGCCCACTCGGGGCGCAAAATAAGCGCTCCTGCCTGAGTGGTATCGGCTTCAGACCAATGGGTAGCCTTTGCAACGAAGCTCAGCTGCTCGGCCTTCGCAGTGGCCAACGGCGCAATACCCTCAAGCTCAATGTTCGGCTCCCCAAGGAGCTCGAGGTTCAGTCGCTTAGCAATGTCACCCAGCTTCAACAAAAGAAGTTAACGTCACTCTTCAGCAGGCAACTGATTAAGCTTGTCTGTGACCTTAGCGGTAATGCTATAGCCGAGGTCGGCATGAATTACTGTTTGCTGCTGCAATAACAAGCCAATTTGCTCTGTGGTGATAATGTCGCGGAGGACTTCACGAGCCTTGGGAGCCAGCTCCTGAAAAACACGCTGCGCGTTTTGCTGCTGCAAGGTTTGCAACTTCTTTGCGACATATTCAAGGTCTGAATTTTTACTGGAGATCTTCTGTCGAGCCGCGACCATTTGATCCTCGCTCATTGCTGCTTGATCACGCTGAAATTCTTGCACTAACTTGTCGAGTTCTTCGCGCAGATTTTCAAACTCGTCTTTATCGCTGGTAAAGTCCTCGTTTTTTTCGAACTCAGCCAGTCGCTGCTGTGCCAAATCAGTTTGGAGAATAGCTTCTTCTAGATTTACGACCGCGATTTTTCCTTGTGCTATTGCCAGCGCAGGTAGAACGAACAGTGCCGCAGACACTAAGAATTTATTGAATGGTTTCACAACAACCTCCCTTAACAGAGTTTTTAAATTAGAAACTTCTACCCAGTGTAAACTGGAATACTTCGCGCTCATCGATCTCACTGGCGTTCAGCGGTTTAGCCAAGCTAAATGTCAGTGGCCCAAAGCCTGATAACCAGGTCACACCCACGCCCACAGAATAACGCAGCTCGCCCGCATCGACATCAAAACAGTTAATCTGATTACCACGGCAGTTAGTGTTAAACACATTGCCCACGTCTAAAAAGAATGCAGAGCGCAGTGAGCTCCTATCTTTGATAAACGGCATAGGGAACAGCAACTCAGCGCTGCCCTCGGCAAGCACATTGCCGCCGAAAGGATCAGGCCTTGTTGAAATCGGTTGTACGACGAGTTTACCCGTTCGAGGATCGACGACGTAGCCAAAACCACGGCCTGTTGGCCCACCTATTTGAGTAGGGTTGCCGTTTTCATCGATCTGCGTAATGGGGCTGTTTGAATTGTATATCAGCGGTGGTGTACTCCGCGGACCGAGTGTATTCGCCTCAAAACCGCGAACCGACCCGAAGCCTCCGGCAAAGAAATGTTCGTAGAAAGGCAATTCACTGGTATCACCATAACCCCCGCCGTACCCCAACTCGCCACGCAAATGCAGAACAAATTCTTGATATACCGGTATGTAGATCTCGCCCCTGTAGGTTAGCTTGTAGAATTCCAAATCAGAGAGCGGTACAGCGACCTCAAGCGCCACTGACTGCGACACCCCTCGTGTCGCCAATTGCCCACGATTAAGCGTCGACTGTAGCCATGATCCGGTCACACTAAAGTTCAGATATTCATCACCGTTGAGATCTAAGAAACCCAGCTGATCAGGCACTGTTAGTGCCGTTATTGGCAACTCCGAAATAGGACGCAACACTTCTGCAGCCGAATAAGTGCCATCTGCCTGTAGCGTGCTTTCGTACCAGCTTTCAACGGCAGGCTCGAGCCGAGGACTAGACTTTATCTCCTGAACCGCATACTGACCTGCCGTGATTTTGGTATCCGTTACACCAAAGGAAAACCCCAACCGCTGCGTCTCACTAATGGGATACCCAAAATTCATATTGGCGCCGACGGTATCTGTCGTATAGCTGGCCACATTGATTTCTGAAAGATCCGTCTTCCGGTAAAACACACTAAAACCTCGGCTAACACCGTCCTCAGTAAAATAAGGATTCGTGTAGTTTAGGCTTATAACGTCTTGATAGCGCGAGGAGTTGAGATTGATACCCACTCTGCGGCCAGTACCCAAAAAGTTGTTCTGCTGCAAATTAAGGCCCAGAATCAAGCCAGCATCTTGCGCATATCCAATACTGCCACCGATAGAGCCAAACGATTGCTCGGTTACCGTATATTCAACGTCGATTAGGTCGTCATAACCGGCAACTTCCTCAGTATCTGCCTCTACTGTTTTGAAGAAACCTAAGCGCTGCAAACGAATTCGACCTTGCTCAATGGCCGAGGCCGATGCTGGGGCTGATTCCATTTGGCGCATTTCTCGCCGAAGTACGTCATCGGAAGTATCTAAATTACCGCTAAAATCGATCCGTCTAACGTAGGTTCTCTTCCCAGGATCAACGAAAAATTTGATCTTAACCTTGCTATCTTCCTCGACCTCTGGAATGCCGGTAACGGTGGCAAAGTTGTACCCTTCATTACCTAGGCGACGTGTTAAGTACTCCTCAGTAGTCGTGATCAGGGTTTGAGAGTATACCTGTCCCGGTTGCACCAATAAAAAGCGCTTGAGATCTTCTTCTGGCAGGACGAGGTCCCCAGATAGCCCGACGTCACTGACCGTAAATTTTTCGCCCTCTGTGACATTGGCTGTGATGTACACGGCCTCCATTCCTGGCGAAATAGCAATCTGAGTTGAATCGATATTAAATTCCAGATAACCGCGGTCTAGGTAGTATGAGCTCAGCGCTTCAAAGTCAGAGGTTAATTTTTCCTTAGAGTACTTATCATCACTGGTGAAAAAAGAAAGCCAGCCGGTCGTCTTTAACTCAAAAATGTCTCGGAGTTGTTCATCGGTGTAGATTGTATTGCCGACCACATTGATGTGTTTAATAGATGCAACCGTCCCTTCATTGACATCAATGGCAATCGAAACACGATTCCTTGGCTCAGGAATAACTTCAGCCTCAATTCGGGCATCATAGCGGCCCTGCAATACATATTGTCGCTGCAACTCCAGTTGCATCCCCTCAAGGGTTGAACGCTGGAATACATTCCCCACGGAAAGACCCGCACCTTTTAGACCATCGAGTAACGCCTCGGTTTCAATAGCTTTGTTACCGTCAATCGTGATCTCGCTGATGCTTGGGCGCTCGGCTACTGTCACGACTAGCACCGACCCATCCCGCCCTATTGTGATGTCGTCAAAATTCCCTGTCGCAAACAAATTTTTAGCCGATGCTCTTATCGCAAAGGTGTCTGCTACGTCACCCACACCAACCGGTAGCGCCGCAAAAACGCTTCCCGGAGATATACGCTGCAACCCCTCTACCCGAATATCGCTGATGTTAAATGCCTCAGACTGGGCCTGTGCCTGTGCCTGTGCCTCAGACTGGGCCTGAGTGAACGCAGGCAGCAACGTAAACAGAGTGGCCGTTATTAGCCCTGTTATGTATCGCCCTATTTTAATTTTACTTTTAGCGAACCACATCAAAAGATGCTCTCTCCCACAAAATCGCCGCGCTTCAGCGCAATCAGTAACCAAGTCGACTCAGACAGTTGCCCCCTAAAGGCATCCTGCAAGTTAATCAAAAGACAGTACATTTACAGCCGACTAAAATCATTATACAGGGCAAAGGCCATGAGACTCATCACCATTATTAGCCCCATTTGATAACCCCAACCCTGAATGCGCTCAGGAACAGCCCTCCCAGTGAACGCCTCTATGATGTAGAACAGTAAATGACCCCCATCAAGAATAGGTATAGGCAATAAATTTAGGGCCCCCAGCGAAATACTTAACAACGCCAGAAACCCCAGCCACGACTGCCAGCCTGATTCTGCTGAGGACGCAGCTACCTGTGCGATGGTGATCGGTCCCGATAAATTCGCCGTCGAAATTAGGCCCTGAAGCATCTTCAAAATTGATTCAAATGTAAACATGATTAAATCAGAAGTTCGTTGCAAAGCGGCTAACAGCGCCTCTATAGGTCCTCTATCGAAAACACGCAGGCTTTCTTCAGGAATATCGGGTGCGCGCACAGACATCCCAACACTGCCAATGGCCTGGCCATTCAACACTTTCTCCTCTGGCAGCAAACTTAGAGATATTTCCGAGAGATCGCGATCTATAACCACCGCTATAGGAACCCCAGGCCGAGCTCGAACGTAGTCTACCCAGTCGGACCAACTCGCCATCACCTGGCCGTCCGCAGAAACGATCCGGTCTCCTGAGAGAAATCCAGCCGCCTCTGCTGGAGAGCTTTCGACCGTCGCGTCAACGACGGGCAGCACTGGAGGGAATGCCAAAGTAATACCCAAGCCAGCTAGGGGGTTGGGGGCTTCAACACCTGCAAGCCAGCGGTCAATGGGAGCATTTGAACTGTACTGAACATCTGAGCCCGCATAACGAGCCCCCAACTCGATGAACCCTGTGTCACCCAGACGTTCCAGTAGACGAAAACTCAGTGCATTTATAGTTGGGGTGGCTTTACCGTCAATACTAGTGATTTCTTGACCCACCTCAATGCCAGCAAAATACGCGGGTGAATTGGGCTCAATACTGTCCACAACAGGGACCATGCCTTTCTCACCACTAAAAAATAGCACCCAGAAAACCACAATAGCTAGCAGGAAATTAGCCAAGGGACCCGCGCTCACAATCGCGATGCGCGACCACACGGACTGCCGGTTAAACGCGCGATGAAGTTCGTGTGATGCAACGTCTCCCTCACGTTCATCGAGCATCCGCACATAACCGCCCAAGGGAATGGCCGAGACCGTGTATTCTGTACCGTCAGCATCCTGAGTCCGCCATAGTGGCATCCCGAAACCCACTGAAAAACGCAGCACTTTGACGCCACAGCGCCGGGCTACCCAAAAGTGACCGTATTCGTGAAATGCCACCAAGATACCCAGAGTTATCAGCGCTGACACGACCGTCCAGACAAATTCCACAGCCCTACACCCCCCCTGTGTCACGTGCTAGTTGATGAATACGCTCTTGCGCACATACCCTCGCACGCCCATCCAAATTTTCAACGGCCTCTAAACTTTCTGGCTCGCTACTTGAAACCGACTCGAGCGCGTGTGCTATGACGTTATCAATACCCGTGAATCCAAGCTCTCCCTCCAAAAACGCAGCAACAGCGATTTCATTTGCAGCGTTTAGAACACACATACCGCCGGGCTGGGTAATTGCCTCTTGTGCCAATCGTAGGCAGGGAAAAGCGTCTAAGTCGGGGGCTTCAAAGTCGAGTTTTGCCACGCTAACCAGGTCTAGTGGCGAAACCCCTGCCTCAATCCGTTCAGGCCAAGATAAGCCATAGGCAATGGGAGTTCGCATGTCGGGATTGCCTAACTGCGCAAGTACCGAGCCATCGTCGTAACGTACCAAAGAGTGAATGATACTTTGAGGGTGGACCACCACATCTATATCATTAGGCGTGCAGTCAAATAGCCAGCACGCCTCGGCGAGCTCTAAGCCTTTATTGAGCAATGTTGCAGAGTCCACTGATATCTTGCGTCCCATAGACCAATTTGGATGCGCACAAGCCTCTTCTGGAGTTACGTTTACCAGCTCCATGCGGCGGCGGCCTCTAAAAGGTCCTCCAGACGCCGTAAGTAGGATTTTCTCCACTCCTGCAGATTGCGGCCGACCCTGAGTATTAGCCGGAATACACTGAAACATGGCATTGTGCTCGCTGTCGATCGGCAGCAGAGTGGCGCCACCAGTGCGCGTTGCCTCCATAAAAACACGGCCAGCACTGACTAAAGCTTCTTTGTTGGCCAGTAGAAGTCGCTTGCCATGCTCTGCGGCCGCCAATGTGGGTCGCAAACCGGCAAAACCAACTATCGCTGCCATGACGATATCAACATCAGCAGCTGAAGCCGCATCAATCAGCGCCTGCGCGCCGCCAATAACGCGAGTCGGCGACTCTGAGGGAAGCTGAGAAGCCAGTTCTTCTGCTGCGTTAGGGCAAGCCATGACGGCTTGTACGGGCTGGTAGGTAAGAACCAGTTCCAGCATTTTTTTTACGGAACGGTGTGCCGTAATAGTGTGTAAAGCAAATCGATCGGTATGGCGGTTAAGCACATCCAGAGTACTCAAGCCGATAGATCCGGTAGCCCCCAAAACTACAACTTGCTGTAACTCAGTAGCCCGCAAGGAGTAATCCCAGTGCGAATACAGGCGCTGCCGCGCACAGACCGTCAATCCTGTCTAGGAGACCACCATGCCCCGGAAGTAACGTACCGGAGTCTTTAACGCCGCTTTCGCGCTTTACCATGCTAACCGTGAGATCCCCCAGCACTGAAGCACCGGCTACGGCAAGGCCCACGAGAACCAAAGTGACCAAAGATAGGTGTGCCATATGTTTGGGCAAAATATAAGCGACCAAGAAGGTAAGCGCGAGAACCGAAGCAACCCCTCCCCAGAAGCCTTCCCAGGTTTTACCTGGACTCACCCTAATCGCCAGTTTGTGACGCCCCCACCTGCGACCCGAGAAATAAGCACCAATGTCGGCCAAGGCCACGGCTAAAACCAACAGGACAAGCAGTAAAGTGCCGCCGGGCAAGGTAAGCAAGAAAATCGTGGCCAGCCATGTTGTAGCCAGAATAAACAAACCGAAGACCGCGCGGCTCACTCGGCTACGCCAAATTTTAGCCGTGCCCGGATAACTCTCAACCATGAGCATAACAACGGACCAGAAAAAGCAGGCAATACCTAACCAAGGCCGAAAGACATCAGGCGCCGGGGCTTCGCCAATGCTAAACACTAGCCAAGTCGTCACAAGCACAATGATGTAAATTAACGTGTAGGCAACCCTCGCCGGGAAGGTTTTTATACCAGATAGGCCGCTCCACTCCCACGCACCTGCCGCGGCAACAGCACCAAATATCAATGCCAGTGCCTCAAGGTGCAGGAAGAAGACAGCCGCCAAAAAAGATAACGCCAAGATTACGCCTGTGATTACTCTCTGGCGCAGCATTATGAGGCGCTCCCGGCCTTATCTAGTGACTGAACGAACATATCGTCACCGCTGCGCAATCCGAATCGACGCTCTCTGCCCTGAAAGTCTTCGATAGCGCGGGTCAAAGCAGCCTCGTCGAAATCTGGCCATAGTGCATCGCAAAAATAAAATTCTGTGTAGGCCAGCTGCCACAACATAAAGTTAGAAATTCTTGCGTCTCCACCAGTGCGGATACACAGATCTGGCGCAGGTAAATCACCCAGAGACAGTGTCTGCTCAAATCGTTCCGAATTGATGTCGTCTGCAGATAACTTACCCGCCGCCACCTCAGCTGCTAATGTTTTTACCGCGTCAATCACATCCCATTGACCGCCGTAATCCACTGCTAGGGTCAGCGTTGCATCTGTATTAGCTGCCGTCGCCTCCTCACTACGACGCATCAACCGCTGTAAACGACGGCTTAATCGATCACGTCGCCCAATGAATCGAAGCCGAACGTTATCTCGCTGCAGCTGTTCCACCTCTCTGCGGAGATAATGGCAAAGTAACGCCATTAAAGCTCGCACTTCGGTCTCTGGCCTTCCCCAGTTTTCACTACTGAAAGCAAACAATGTCAATGCTTTGATGCCCTTTGCCTTACAGGTCTTTAAAGCCGCTCGCACCGCTTCTACTCCCGCGCGATGTCCGGAGGGCACGGGCAGCCCTCTGCGGCGCGCCCAGCGTCCATTACCGTCCATGATTATGGCGATATGCTGGGGCTCTGGCCGCCAGTTCATTAAATTGGACTCGAAAGGTTTATTCATTAAATTGCGTTACCGCTAGGGCCTCGACCTCTCTCAAATTTCCATCAGATCGACTTCTTTGGCCGCCAAAGCTTCCTCCACTTTGGCGACAAAAGTATCCGTCAGTTTCTGGATAATGTCCTGAGCGCGTCGCTCATCATCTTCTGAGATGTCCTTATCCTTAAGCAGTTCCTTGAGCATACCATTGGCATCCCGTCGAGCACTGCGAATAGAGACCCGACCGGCCTCTGCCTCTGCCTTAGCTTGTTTAATAAATCCGCGCCGCGTTTCCTCCGTCAACATAGGCATGGGAATACGCATCACGTCCCCAGCTGTCGCAGGATTAAGACCGAGGTCAGATTTCATGATCGCCTTCTCAATGGTGGGCGTCATGCTTTTATCAAAAGCGGTTACTGCCAATGTGCGAGCATCCTCAACCGTAATATTGGCCAACTGATTGAGAGGCGTAAGTGCCCCATAATATTCAGCCTTGATGCCATCAAGCAGGCTTGGATGGGCTCGCCCCGTTCGTATTTTATTAAAGTGCTGGCCCAACGCGTCCAGGGCTTTGACCATGCGTTGCTCAGTCTCAATGCGAATATCGTCGATCATGGTTTTCTTTCCTGTATTTCAACAGCCTCTTAACTGGGACCGTCCATCAGCTAATTAAAGTACCCTCTGAGCCGCCCCTTACAATACTAAGCAGCGCACCGCGCTGCGCCATATCGAAGACACGAACGGGCAAATTATGGTCACGACAGAGGCAAATGGCGGTCAGATCCATCACCTCTAGCTTACGATCCAGAACCTGATCAAAGGTCAGCTCATCAAAGCGCTCGGCAGCTGCGTCCTTCATCGGGTCGGCGCTGTAAACACCGTCGACTTTAGTCGCTTTCAAAACGAGATTGGCGTTGATCTCAATGCCGCGTAAACAAGCTGCCGAGTCAGTTGTGAAAAACGGATTGCCGGTGCCCGCCGTAAAGATGACGACGTCCCCGTTAGATAGTGCACGAATAGCCTTTCGACGGTCGTAATGGTCTACCACGCCACTCATAGGGATAGCTGACATGACTTGAGTAGCGATATTGGAGCGCTCGAGAGCGTCGCGAAGTGCCAACGCATTCATCACTGTGGCAAGCATGCCCATATGGTCGCCAGTCACCCGATCCAAACCCGCTTCTTGGAGTGCCTTTCCACGAAAGAGATTGCCGCCGCCGACAACCAACCCCACCTGCACGCCAATACCGACTAATTGACCAACCTCAAGGGCAAGTTGATCCAACACTTTAGGATCTATACCAAACGCTTCTTCACCGGTAAGTGCCTCACCACTGAGTTTGAGCAGAATACGTTTGACTATTTTTTCGCTAGCCACAGGCCTTCTCCTTTCTCGAGGGTCCTATCCTACCGGACACTTGAGTCGCAAGTCAGGCCGTAAGTTCCTGACCAATGGTTACTAAGCGAAATATGACCAACAAAAAACGATTAGTCAGCTTGATGCGGCCCACAAACTCGGGACCGCCTCACATTCACCCTTTCAGTTGAGCGGCCACTTCGTCAGCAAAGTCAACTTTGTCTACCTCGATACCCTCACCAACCTCAAACCGTGAGAACGAGATAACTTCAGCTCCCGCCGACTTAACCAGCTGCCCCACGGTCACGTCGGGGTCTTTGACAAAGGCTTGCTCTGAGAGGCTATTCTCCGCAAGGTATTTTTTGATGCGCCCACCGATCATTTTTTCAATAATCTCTGCCGGCTTGCCAGATTCCTGTGCCTGAGCAGTAAAAATATCGCGCTCCTGCTCGAGAAGTGCCTCGGGCATATCCGACGGGGAAACTACCTGTGGATTAACGGCAGCTACGTGCATAGCGACGTCTCGCGCAAGGTCCTGATCACCACCGCGCAGCTCCACCAACACCGCAATTCTATTGTTGCCGTGCACATAGCTCCCAACCACACCGCTTTCTGCCGTGACCATAGAAGCCCTGCGAATACCAATATTTTCACCGATCTTTTGTACCAGAGCTTCGCGAGCCTCATCAAGAGGACCCGACTTCAATGCCTCTACATCTGCTGAGCGGTTTTCGTAGAGCGCGTCAGCAACCGAACCCACAAAACCCAGAAAATTTTCGTCTCGAGCCACAAAATCAGTCTCGCTATTAACTTCTACCAAAACGCCGAAACTGCCGTCTTCCGCTATTCGTGTTGTAACGACACCGTCTGCTGCAATGCGGCCCGCTTTTTTAGCGGCCTTCATCCCGCTGGACTTACGCAAAGCTTCAATTGCCGCATCAATATCGTTAGCGGCTTCTTTCAGCGCCCTTTTGCACTCGAGAAGCCCCAATCCTGTGCGCTCTCGAAGCTCCTTAACCAATGCTGCTGACATGTTTCATCCCTCGTTACGCTTCCTAGGATTCGCATCCAAAAAAGCTGTCATATTTAGTGTGTTGCGAGGCGTGAGCCCCACCGGGTAAAAAAAAGCCGCGCGAAGCGCGGCCCGGTCTTAGGCGTCAGCTTCTGCCGAATCGTCTGCGTCTGCTGGCGACTCTTCCACCTCAACAAATTCATCAGCGGCGGGCACTTCGCCTCGCTCTGCTTTACCTTCCAAAACAGCATCTGCAACTGCTTTTACATAAAGCCTAATCGCACGAATCGCGTCATCATTGCCCGGAATAACGTAATCAATACCATCGGGATTACTGTTAGTGTCAACAATACCAATGACTGGAATACCCAGCTTATTGGCCTCGGTAATAGCAATGCGTTCGTGATCTACATCAATCACAAACAGAACGTCAGGCAGGCCGGTCATATCCTTGATGCCACCGACCGACCGATCTAACTTCTCTTTAGAACGAGTACGCATAAGCGCCTCTTTCTTTGTTAACTTGGCAAACGTACCGTCCGCCTCTTGGTCTTCCAACTCACGCAGCCGCTTGATCGAGGACCGCACTGTTTTATAGTTGGTCAGCATGCCGCCTAACCAGCGGTGACTTACATACGGCATTCCACAACGGGCTGCCTGCTCTTCGATCACCTTTCCAGCAGCTCGCTTGGTGCCCACAAACATGATGTTGCTTTTGTTGCTGGCAAGACGCTGAACGTGCTTGAGAGCGTCGTTAAAAGCGGGCACGGTGTGCTCGAGATTGATAATGTGTATTTTGTTTCGCGCCCCGAAAATGAATTGATCCATTTTGGGGTTCCAGAAACGGGTCTGGTGTCCAAAGTGGGCGCCTGCTTGCAGCAGGTCGCGCATGCTTACTTGAGCCATAATTACCTTCCTGAGGTTTGGGTTTTGATCGTCATACACCTTCTAGGTCCAACCGAATAACGGCACCCGGCCCAGATTTTTTGATGTATGAAGTCGACATTAAAGCGCAGGTTAATTCCCGCGCCTCGCCGGACTCATTCCAACGAGGCGCGCGTTATACCACATTTATACGATTTGGAGAAGGAAAAGGACATCAGAGCGTCCTTTGGTTACAATGCTTGCCCACTCCAACAAAAGATGTGAACTGGCATGGCTGTTACACCCAAAACCCCTAAAGAACTACAAGGAATGCGCGTTGCCGGCCACCTTGCTGCTGAAGTTCTGGAAATGATAGAGCCGCTAGTCAAAGTGGGAATTACCACGGGAGAGCTAGATCGCATTTGCCACGATTACATTGTCAACGTTCAAGGGGCAATTCCTGCTCCTCTCAATTATCACGGGTTTCCAAAGTCCATTTGCACATCTGTGAATGATGTTATCTGCCACGGCATTCCCTCAGACGGCAAAAAGCTTCGAAACGGAGACATTATTAATATTGACGTTACTGTAATTAAGGATGGTTGGCATGGTGACACCAGCATTATGGTTGGCGTGGGTGATGTGGCACCACACGCAGAGCGTCTGATGCGCATCACCCAGGAATGCCTCTACAAAGCGCTGGCGATTGTTCGCCCTGGAACGACTTTGGGAGATATTGGTCATGTGATTCAGCGCTATGCTGAGGAAAATTACTATTCAGTGGTTCGCGAGTATTGTGGTCATGGAATTGGGCAAATTTTTCACGAGGAGCCTCAAATACTTCATTACGGCTCCCCCGGCTTGGGCGAAGTCCTTACAGAGGGTATGACCTTTACGATCGAACCCATGATCAATGCAGGGAAGCGTCACACCAAGCTCAACACCAAGGATGGTTGGACTGTAACAACCCGAGATGGGCGTCTTTCAGCTCAGTGGGAGCACACCCTCGCAGTCACTGCCGAGGGTTGTGAGGTGTTTACCAAAAGAACTTCAGAAATTTTGCCCTGTTGACTTAACCCCAGAGAGCGCGATTCATGGCCAATTTCATTAGCCATTCAGACCAGCCTGTGCAGGATTGTCAGAGGTACCTAACGCAGGTTACTGAAGAAATTGCAGGGGATTTCCACCCAACCAGCCCGGTGTGGCCGCTGTTGTCCGCACGTTCCGAAGCAGTAGACAAGGTACTGATGCATCTTTGGGGCTTTTATCTGAACGAACGAACAGATTTAGCCCTTGCTGCTGTGGGTGGCTACGGTCGCGGCGAGCTCTACCCTTTTTCCGACATCGATTTGCTGATTCTAGTTTCTCAGCCACCGGACGAAAAAACCGCCGCTCAACTCTCAGAATTACTGAGGAATCTTTGGGATATCGGACTCAAAGTGGGATCGAGTGTCAGAACTCTCGATGAATGTGGAACGCTGGCTAGTGAGGATCTCACCATTTTCACGTCTCTCTTGGAGGCGCGTTGGGTCGCTGGAAGCAGTGAGCTTTTTTCACAGTTGAAAAGTCACATTGATTCAGGGCATATGTGGGACAGCAAAGCGTTTTATAGGGCAAAACTCGAAGAAACCGAGTCCCGCCATGATCATTTTGGAAATACCGAAAGCAACTTGGAGCCTCACGTCAAAAATGGCCCGGGAGGGCTGCGGGACATTCAGGTCATCGGCTGGATTGCCAAACGTCACTATGGCGTCTCGTTGCAAGACCTCAATGAGGCCGACTTCCTCAATACCGACGAACAGCGGATGCTGGAAGCTGGGCAAAATTTCATAGGACAAGTTCGCTTCGCGCTTCATACCCTGAACGGCCGAGAGGAGGACCGACTGCTTTTCGAACAGCAGCAAAAGCTCGCTCAGCTCTGGGAGATGGTTGACGGCGAAAAACTCGCGGTAGAGCAGTTCATGCAGGTTTACTATCGCTGGGCACAGGCGTTAGCGCAACTTCGCGAGCTTGTCATGCAAGCCTTTGAGCGGCAAATACTACACAGCGATGATCGGGAAAAAGCCCGAATACTTAGCGAAGACTTTGAAGTCATTGGTGGCTTGCTATCGGCAAGAAGAGACGACATTTTCATCAAAGAGCCCTCAAACCTGCTGCGAGTCTTCGTTGTTCTTGCCAATAACTCTGATATCAGTGGCATTGCACCGGGAACTTGGCGACTACTGAGGTCAGCTCATGACCTCATAGATCCGCCCTTCAGAGCAGACCCCGTCAATCAGGCGCTATTCATGGAGCTCATTCGTTCACCCCACGGTGTAACCTTGCAGCTGCGTCGCATGGCGAGACATGGTTTGTTGGGCAGATACCTCCCGGAATTTGGTCGTATCGTAGGGCAAATGCAATTTGATTTATTTCATGCGTACACCGTCGAAGCCCACACCCTCGAGGTGCTGGCCAACACGCGGCGTTTCATGCGAGCGGACTACACCGATAAATTTCCAGTCTCAACACGGATAGCCCAGCGACTGAGGGCACCAGAGCTGCTTTACGTCGCGGCGCTTTACCACGATATCGGCAAGGGGCGCGGGGGCGATCACTCTGAGCTAGGTGCCGCAGACGCACAGGGGTTTTGCGAAAGGCACGGGCTTAGCCAAACCGATACAAATTTAGTCGTTTGGTTAGTGCGCAATCATCTGTTAATGAGTTCATTCTCTCAACGTAAAGACATTTCTGATCCGGATGAGATCGCCCTCTTCGCCAAACACGTAGCCACTCAAGAACGCCTAGACTACTTATATACGTTGACTGTCGCTGATATTCACGGCACGAACCCGGAACTTTGGAATGCGTGGCGAAGCACGCTGCTCCGCCAAACGTACACGGAAACACGCCGAGCCCTTATTCGAGGCCTAGAGAACCCAGTAGATCGCCAAAGCGTGGTCGATACAACACGTCAAGCGGCCTTAGAGTTGTTGGAGGAAAGAGGTTTCATTAAGTCGGATGTCGAGGGTATCTGGGCGCTCAGAGGCGATGACTATTTCCTGAGGGAGCGACCTGATGACATTGCCTGGCATACCGAGTCAATCGCAGACCACAGCAATCTCGACCAAGCTCTGGTGCTTATCCGGCAAAGCAGCGATTCAACCGTGGCGAACGCAACCCAAATTTTTGTCCATGCACCCGACAGCCCAGACCTCTTCGCTCGTATTTGCGCTCAATTGGAAGTGCTGGATCTGAGTGTGAACGACGCCAGAATTTATCTGGGCAGCGACGGTGCAACCCTAGACACGTTCTATGTGCTGCAAGCCGATGGCAATCCAGTTGCTGGAGATATCAATACCTTGAAGAGCATTCGAGAGGGATTGTCGACCGCGTTGACTCAAAAAGAGATAAGGACCGTCACTCGACACACACCACGTCGACAAAAATCATTCGTCATTCCAACTGAAACCTCTGTCCATCAAGACGATCGCAGGGGATGGACGGTGCTGGAAGTCGCCACCCCTGATCGGCCTGGGCTACTTGCAAACATTGGAGCTGTCTTTGTGGATCAAAATGTATCTCTGCAGGCGGCAAAAATTCAGACGCTGGGTGAGCGCGTAGAGGATGTCTTTTTTGTCACGACAAGTGATGGCACCAGCATTAGCGATAAACAAGCCCTGGCTCGTCTTGAGCAGGCAATAAAGCAGTCTCTCGACACGGAGCTGCAAAGTAACCCATGAATCCAGGTCTAGAAGCATTACAGCCCTATCCATTTCAACGGCTGGGCCAATTATTCAAGAGCATATCGGCAGCAAACTTGCCTGAAATCGCGCTGACGATTGGTGAACCTCAGCATGCCCCGCCTTCGCTGGTCATGGAAGCACTGACGCATGCCTTAGCCGGGGTTAGTCACTATCCCTCCACTTCAGGGTCACCTGCTTTGAGGGCAAGTATCGCGGGGTGGCTGGAACGTCGTTTTAAGCTACCTCAGGTTGACGCAGTCGCTCAGGTTCTGCCGGTTAACGGCACTCGAGAGGCTTTATTTGCAATTGCCCAGGCTCTGGTAACCCCCGGGGCACCCGGAAGAGTTATGAGTCCCAATCCCTTCTATCAGATTTATGAGGGGGCAGCATTACTCGCGGGCACAAATCCAACATTTGTTCCAGCAAACAGCCACAGTCACTTTAAGCCCGACTTTTCCCAGGTAACTGCTGATGACTGGCGTTGTCTGGAACTGCTATACATTTGTAATCCCGGCAACCCATCGGGCGCCGTCATGGCAGAAACAGAGTTACAAGTCCTGATTGCACTGGCACAGGAACATGACTTCGTCATCGTAAGCGATGAGTGTTACAGCGAGATTTATCCCGACGAAAACTCTCCGCCTGCCGGACTTCTTGCCGCTGCCGCTAATATGGGGCTCAGTGATTTCACACGATGTCTTTGCTTCCACAGCTTATCAAAGCGCTCCAACTTGCCAGGGCTGCGGTCAGGGTTCGTCGCTGGAGACGCAGACCTCATTAAAAAATTCACCCAATATCGAACCTATCATGGCTGCGCTATGCCGCCTCACCATCAGCTTGCAAGCACGGTTGCGTGGGGTGATGAAACTCACGTAGTAGCTAATCGCGCCGCTTATCGCGCCAAGTTTGAGGCGGTGGTGCCGATATTGGCCACGCAGCTAAACGTCGCCACTCCGGACGCCGGGTTCTACCTTTGGCCCGAAACACCTGTTGACGACTTGGAGTTTGCCTGCGAGTTACTGAGACGCTGTAACGTTGCTGTATTGCCAGGTCAGTTTTTGGGCAGATCGGTAAAGGGTGAAAATCCTGGAGCAAACCGCATTCGCATGGCACTGGTCGCCGACCAGGCGACATGCGTAGAAGCTGCACAGCGGATGGTTCGTGCACTAGAGCAAGGCTGGTGAAAACTATGCCCCCTGAGCCCACTTCTTTGCATAACTTAACGAAAGACCAACGTGTCACCTTCATCGACAAACGCCTCGCTCAGTTATATCCAAAACCGCCTGTGCCCCTCGATCATAATGATCCATTTACTCTACTGATCGCTGTATTACTGAGCGCGCAGTGCACCGACGAACGCGTTAATCAGGTGACTCCGGCGTTGTTCGCCGCCGCCCGGACACCCGAGGCCATGGCTGATTTATCTGTAGAGGCTATTCGCACCATCATACGGCCCTGCGGCCTGTCACCACAAAAATCCAAGGCGATAAAAGGCTTGAGTCAAATTTTGATCGACCAGCACGACACTCAAGTACCTCGCACTTTTGAAGCACTAGAAGCCTTACCTGGGGTTGGCCATAAGACGGCAGGCGTGGTAATGGCTCAGGCCTTCGGTCATCCTGCATTTCCTGTCGACACCCATATCCATCGCCTTGCCCAGCGCTGGGGTTTAACCCGGGGCAGAAATGTTGTCGAGACCGAGCGGGATCTAAAACGCGTCTTTCCAGAGTCACGCTGGAATGAGCTCCACCTGCAAATTATTTTTTATGGCCGAGAGTACTGTACGGCCCGAGGCTGTGACGGCCGTATTTGCGAAATTTGTACTACCTGCTACCCACTTCGCAAGCACCCCAAGAAAATTAACAAACCCTGATTCTGGTAAACTTACCGCCAAGCGGTCGTGATTTTTTATGGAGGGAGCACTCATGAACCCTGTGATTTACGGTATACCCAACTGTGATTCCGTCAAAAAGGCCAAACAATGGCTCGAGGCCAAAGACCTCGATTACAGATTCGTGGATTTCAGAAAGACCGCCCCTTCACCAATACAACTGCAGCATTGGATCAATGCCGTGGGTCAAAAAGCTTTGCTCAATAAACGCAGCACTACTTGGAAGAATTTGTCGGAGCTAGACCGGTCAGAAGCGGAAAGCGGAGACATTATTACACTCTTGCTAAACCACCCAACGCTTATTAAACGGCCGGTGCTAGAGCACAAAGGCGAGACGACGGTAGGCTTTAACGCTGGCGACTATGCCACTCGGTTTGAACGCTAAATTTTTAAACATTTACAGGAGAAAACCATGAGCATGCTGCATGGATTTGGATTGGGCATCGCCACTCAGAATACCGTGGGCGAGACACTAGACGTCTTTTACCCCGCGCCTCTCAGTAACATCGAGGGTGACCTTGCCGCCGTGATGAAAGGCGTCTCGGGCTCCCTTGATGAGAGCCAGCTAACTGAACTCAGTAAAAGTTTTGCTACTGTTGGCGCCCATGAACAAGCTTCTTTGGCCGACCAGCTCAAGGCTTCGGGAGGACGAGTAATGGCCACCACGCTGGCCGACAATGCAGCGCCAGAGACCGTAGCAGATGCCTACTTAAAACTGCATTTACTGTCACATCGTCAAGTCAAACCCCACGGCACCGAGCTAGAAGGACTTTTTGGTTTACTGCCCAATGTGGCCTGGACTGATCAGGGAGCTGTTTGCCTGAGCGATCTGGCACAGAGGCAACTAGATGCGCGCTTGCGGGGTAGTGTTCTCGAAGTTGCCAGCGTCGATAAGTTCCCAAAAATGACAAACTATGTAGTTCCTAGCGGTGTACGCATTGCACACACGGCAAGAGTTCGACTCGGTGCTTACTTAGGTGAGGGAACAACGGTAATGCATGAGGGTTTCATCAACTTTAACGGTGGCACCGAGGGACCCGGCATGATTGAGGGGCGCATTTCAGCAGGCGTCTGGGTGGGCGGCGGTTCAGATTTAGGAGGGGGCTGCTCTACTATGGGAACGCTTTCCGGAGGTGGCAATATTATTATTTCTGTCGGGCGCGAGTGCTTGATTGGGGCCAACGCCGGCTTGGGAATTCCACTGGGTGATCGCTGTACTATCGAAGCTGGCCTCTTCATAACTGCGGGCACCAAGGTGACTCTTCTAGATGGAGCGCGAAAACCTGTCGAGACAGTGTCAGCTCGCGACCTCGCTGATAAATCTGACCTTCTATTCCGACGTAACAGCACTTCTGGCACGGTAGAGTGCCTCACTAACCGTTCAGCCATTGAATTAAATGAGAGCCTTCATGCCAACAACTGAATACGGGGCCGAAGCCATTGCACTGACCCGACAACTTATCGAATGTCAGTCGGTTACACCTAATGATGCAGGGTGCCAAGAAATACTAATGCAGCGGTTAATAACAGCGGGCTTTGCCTGTGAGTCCATGCGCTTTGGAGACGTTGACAACTTCTGGGCTTCCCGAGGGCAAGGTGACGGCACACTCGTTTTTGCAGGCCATACAGATGTTGTTCCAACCGGGCCGGAAGCACGGTGGTCGACTGAGCCTTTCACACCAACCGAGCGTGACGGTGTGCTCTATGGTCGCGGAACCGCCGACATGAAAGCGAGCCTTGCGGCAATGACTGTGGCGGCAGAAGCCTTCACAAAACAGCATGGCAATCACATTGGAAGACTCGCCTTCTTGATAACGGCAGACGAGGAGGGCCCAGCGACTGACGGAACTGTCAAAGTAGTTGAGGAATTGATTAGTCGGGGAGAGAAGCTTGACTGGTGCGTGGTTGGCGAACCTTCAAGTTCAGAGTCTCTTGGAGACATCATAAAAAACGGGCGAAGAGGCTCGATCAATGGGGTAATTACCATTAGAGGAAAGCAAGGCCACATCGCCTATCCTCAATTTGCCGACAACCCTATTCACGCAGCGTTTTTAGCCCTCGATGCACTCGCCAAGGAACCCTGGGACGAGGGCAATGCATTCTTCGAGCCCACTCGCCTTCAGTTCGGAAATATCCAAGCTGGCACAGGCGCTACCAACATTATTCCAGGCACGTTGACGGCTCAGTTCAACGTGCGATTCTCAACGGAGACTGACGCAACAACCATACGCAGTCGCTGCGAAAGAATCTTGAGTGCGCACGTGTCCGACTTTGATATTGAATGGCGGCTAAGCGGCGAGCCCTTTTTGACGAAGCCAGGCGCGTTAGTGGATGCAGTTTCGGCGAGTATTGAATCAATCACGGGAACATCCCCGACATTGTCAACGGGTGGAGGCACCTCTGACGGGCGGTTCATCGCCAAAACCGGCACTCAGATTGTGGAACTGGGACCGATAAATGCGTCGATCCATCAAGTCGACGAGCATATCTTGCTTAGTGATATACCGCGCCTCACAGCCATCTACTTTGGAATCATGACGCGTCTACTGACGGCTCACTAAGAAAGCGTAGCTGCACCTTGCATACCTCAGGCTTATTTGAAAAATCTCGAGACTCCAGCCAGCAAGACCAAAATGCCGCGACCGATTGGGTCAGTTCGTTCGTAGGGCGCGGCAATTCCAACACTACTTTCAAGCCAGCTTGCGTGCTTATTCCCAGCACTGCTTGAAGCAACATCCACGGCGCTTGAATAAACGCTTGCAGAGCCTCTAACTCACCATCCCTGCTGATTACAGTCAGCGACGAACATGGCTCACAACGCAACACGAGAAGCTCCAGCGGTTCTGCCTGCCGCAGACGATCACAGGCGTCGCCCTGACTCAAGGCGTCACCTACCGAGCAGTTTAAAACTGTTTTACCCCCTCGGGCATGACCTTCTACAGAACAAACCGACATTGCATTCCTCTAGAGTACATAAACATCAAACCGCACGGCTTTGCCTTTAATGACATGGGATGGCTTTCGATGATGAAGGGCGGGTGATTTTAAAGGGCGCTTAACAACAACACGTCGCACAGGTTGTGACATCGCCCAGACAAATAGTTGCTCATCTTCGTTTTCCACACTCGCGTGCAATGCCTGTAGCACGCTAAGGTCTTTCTTTACTGCCGCCGAACTTCGACGATCTGTAAACATGGGGTCCAAGTAGATCACTGTTTCCTGTGAGATTTTATAAGCGCGGCTATCCCCGGATTGCAGTTGCATACGTGAGGACGCCAACTGCACCGACGTAATAGCACTAATCGACGCCCTTTCTAGGGCCTGCTTTAACATCAAAGCCAACACAGGCGACCTTTCAATCAAAGTAACAGAGCATCCAAGATCGGCTAATACGTAGGCATCACGTCCTAGCCCGGCTGTTGCGTCCAAGACTAATGGCCTTGTATCGCCCTTAACGCCCACCGCTCGTCCCAGCAGCTCATTTTGTCCACTCTTGCGTCGATATTGAAGTCCTGGCGATGCAAAATCTACGCGCACCGGGCTAACCTGCTCTGCCATGCATTTCTGCAGCCACAAATCGTCATAATCGACAAAGAGTGCCACGGGAGAACGCGCCTCATCCGCAAGGCGCACCGCCCGGCAGTTCAACTGATCAGCAACACGCTGGGCAAGCGGCCATGCCCCCGCAACGGCAGGCACAACCGTGCAAGCCCCTGACATTTCCTCGGAAAGACTCACTGCTACAGGGCTCCTAACCTCAAACTCTCATCGGCTAGCTCTACCTCAAGCTCGAGGTTCACAGCCTCTAAATTCATACCGTGCTTATCCACCATTGACAGGGTCTGCAAGGCTCCTCCTGGAGGTGTCACAGCGCGTATTTCGACTAGGGACTGCCCTGCGATACGGAGTTTGTTGAGCTCTTTCAACTCAGCAATGGCCTGCGCTATGAATTCCTGCGCACCGAAAACACCATCGCGATCAGGTAGACCAGATTGAAAATCGCCAAGAATAATTTGCCCCGCTCGAGCTGATTCGAGCATTCTTGCCAAAGTAATGGTGACATCCCCCACGATGTAGCTCAAAACCGAAGGGTTTACACCCTCAGCCTGAAATAATTCGTAGTGACTGCCAATATGAAACGCCGATCGAATAACAGGCACCGTATTTCCCGAAGCCTGGCCTCTGGCGACCGCATTATCAATTAATATCAGCAGTAGGAAAGACAGCATATCTAGGTCTGGATAAGCGCCCTGATCTCGATTCCAAACGTAGTAGCCGTCACCTGTGGTGGTTCTGGCGAAGTTGACGTCGACACCTTGACGCTGCAATTTGTTGTAGGCGGAGTTCATTGAATAGGACAAGGAGTTGAGTTGGCTCGCCTGCTCAAATGGGGTGTATAAAGAAAATTCAGCAATATCAAAAAGCAGCACCGCACGGGAGCCAACGTAGCTGATCCCATAGCTGGAGATGATAGCGTCGGCAGCCGCCAACATCTCGGGATTCTCCCCTAAAACACCATCAAGCTTAATGAAACTAGTAGAGACGCCGAGTCGCTGGGCAATGCTGAAAATCTCCCCATGACTCTTCAGGCAAGAGCCTCCTATGACTGCACTGACGAACTGCTCTTTTTCAGCCAACTCATCACCGCCTCCCCCAGCGGTTAAATTGCCCAAAAAATAATGTGGAACCATCAAGGTCAACACGCCTTTGGGGTCTGGCGCCCAGCACAACACCATATTTTGCCCAAGACGCCAATGCTTGCGCAGTGATTGCTCCAACTGTTTCAGTATCTGGGCCCGCTGAGACCCTGACTCGCCCTGCCGTCGGCGCAATTGGCCAGATTTTTCTACCATAACTGTGTCTCACGACCCTCGTTCTTGGCATTATACGTGGTCACCGTCAGGAGTCGCCCATGTACCGCATTTGCGCGCTTTGCCTATTTTTAGCCGCCTGCCAAAATTATGACGTCACTTTAAATGATCGTCAGGTCTACGGCCCCACTCGACTATTCACAGATTTTGAGGTGACAGATGAGGCATTACAGCGGTGTATTGAGCAGCGTATTGCCGACGAAAACATCTCAGATCCCCTCAAGTTAACGGCGCTTAACTGTAGCAACGCCGGCATTGCATCGTTGAATGGGCTCGGTCAGTTTGCGGGCCTTACCCAACTTAAATTTTCTGACAACCGCATACGTAACCTTGTGGAGTTGGGGCAACTTTCCGCAATTGAGTCACTGTGGCTCGATAACAATGTCGTGGTCGATCCCGTACCCTTAGCTCAACTCAGAAAGCTTCAAAAACTGGATTTGACAAACAATCCGACGCTGCAATGCCCCAAGGCCGGTTTGCTTGATTATATCGCCAGTTTGACAGTACCCGAACACTGCCATAAGGCTTCTGAAGAATAAGATGGTCAAATTAGCTTACCAGACATTAGCTCGGCTCCCCCTGAAGTGGCTTTATGCTGCGTCCTCCGGTGGCGCATGGTTACTGCAGCATGTATTCCGCTATCGCAGAAAAGTCGTGGAGGAAAATCTCGCTCAGGCATTCCCCGAGTGGTCCACCGTGAAAATCGAGGCGACCCAACAAAGGTTCTACCAAAATTTATGTGACACCGCAGTGGAAATTATTGCCGGATCGCGGCAGCCACTTTCTTTCTTTGAGCAGCGTCTGGAGGTTGTAAATCCCGAATTACTCCACAACTTAAGCCAACAGGGGCAGCAATCGGTCTTGGTGATGCTAGCTCACCAGGGGAATTGGGAATGGATGCTACACCGGGCAGCCGCCCTCTATAAAATGCCTATGGCATTTGTTTACAAGCGACTTCATAGCGAGGCTGCTGATGAGTTCAGCCTGCAAGCACGAAGGCGCTTTGGCGCGACCGCAATTGAAATGCGGGACACCGCGCGAAATATTATTCGGCATCGCCGGACACCACGGTTGATCTACATGCTTGCTGATCAATCACCGGGGTTGAGGGAGCGAGTCCACACAACCACCTTTCTCAATCGAGAAACCGCTTTTTTTTCTGGAGCAGCGTCGCTGTCTAGAGCAACAGGTTTCCCCATCGCTTTCGCCAAATGCCAGCGCAAGCGGCGGGGTTATTTTGAGATTGAAATCGTGGAAATTACTCGCGATCCTGCCTCTGTAGAAGAGTCGTGGATTATCGAGCGTTATGCCGAACTGACCGAAGAGGCTATACGCAGCCATCCTGAAGATTGGTTATGGAGTAACCGCCGCTGGAAACATCAGGCACTTGCTGCTTCTGCGAGTGAAAAATCTGCTTCGCCTGCTACCGATAACCAACCAAACCCGGAGTCCTGACAAGCTATATGCACCGCAGCTTGATGATAATCAGCCGCGATAGCGAGAGCTGCCAGGGCGTGCTCTTTGCTGTTATTTTTGAGGCTCAAATGTCCAGCCACCAACACTTTCAACCGGTGATTGTCTAGTTTTTGCAACAACTCTAGAGCCTGATTATTGTTTAAATGCCCGAAGTCTCCGGCAACCCGGCGCTTCAACGAAGCGGGATACGAACCCTGCATCAGCAATCCGAGGTCGTGATTAAACTCCAGTAGCAGTGCATCACACCCGGAGAAAGCGTCGACAAGATGCGGTGTAATGCTACCCAAGTCAGTCAAAAGCCCCAGCGTGCCACCCGAGGCCTCGAATCTAAATTGCACCGGCTCACGCGCATCGTGAGGCACAGGAATCGCTCGAACATGAACCGAGCCTATCGTAAAATCGTCGCCCGCATTGAGCAAAACCTGCTGAAAAACCCCTGATAACCGGCCACTGCCAGCCGTGCCATGGGTTAAATAAACGGGAATTTTGTAGTGTCGGGAAACACTCGCTACTCCCCCACTGTGATCTCCATGTTCATGGGTCACAATAATTGCATCAATGTCCTCGGGAGCAACATTTAGATGCTGTAGCCGGCGTTCGGTCTCCCTGCGAGGAAAACCGCAATCTACCAAAATCAGCGTATCTTTGGTTTTTACCAGGGTCGCGTTACCCTGGCTACCACTCCCCAGGGAGGCAAATCGCATCAGTTAATAGTGCCTTTGATCAGTGTAAGTAAGGCTTGCTGATCTCTGCGTTCAACCGGACCACCGTCCTCACCCATTAATGAAATCACCATTCGTGACTCCTCAACGGACGCAACCTTTAACAGGAATTTTTGATTGGCGAGGGGGTGGGCGTCTTCTCCGCCCCACATCCAGTCAAACCAACCGCCCTCATCTTCCTCTTGAGGACCAATAAAGGTCAGGTAAAACACCCCCTCGGTGCGGTCTTTATCGTCAATGGCAAATCCTGCCTCGGGCAAAGCTTTGTTCATAGAAGCCCAGGCGCGATTGAAGGGCAACCGCAAGATCAAACGCGTCGCAGTTTCGCTGTCTTCCATGGTGACGCGCCCCTCGTCACCCATTGCTCTATCCGCCATCATGGAAACAGGGGCTGCCTCTGCACTGTTGGCAATGAATTGTGCGATGTTACGCAGCATATCTGCCTCAAGCTCAAGATCATCAGATACCGCTGGCCAAGAGATATCGGTGCCCGACTGGTTTTGTTGCAGCACGTGTAGCTCGGACGTATTTCGCTGTACCCCTGTGTCTACTCTGAAACGAAATCGCGTGGGTAATTCCCTGTCTTGCAAGGTGACAAATTGTGTATCGATGAGTCCAGATTCGGCATCAGAGGCTGCCACAGCGATGCCCGAGGTCGTTAGAAAACCACGCACTTGTGGCCAAAGCTGTCCCGGTGCCACCGCAACAAGAGCCCAACTCTCATCAGCCAAGCGCTGAATACGCACAGTTTCATATTGGTTGGAGCCGGTGAGCGGAGTAGGCCTGGGCACTTCAAACTCGCTCTCTAATAAGAAGCTCTGTTTGACATCAGGAATGGGATAGGTGGGATCAAGTGCCTCTTTTGAAGCTGTCGGGGGTACTGTTATAACCGCCAACTCAGGCGCATCCTGATATCGATCAGTATTGTCAGGAAACAAACCATCTTCGCCATAAATCCAGCTGCAGCCCGGTAGCAGCAAAGCAGATAGTGCAAGTACAAAGCCATACTTTCCCATCGTTATAGTCCCGCCTGCCGAAGAGCCTTTAACACTAAGTCTTGATGCCTCGATGACATTGCCACCAACGGCAGCCTAATACCTTCTTCTATCATTCCTAACTCTAACATGGCCCATTTCACAGGAATGGGGTTTGGTTCAATAAAAAGCGCCTCGTTCAAGGCGCTGAGCTCTGCGTTAATTCTCCGCGCCCCCTCAATGTCACCAGCTATCGCTAGGCGACAAACTTCAGCCACTTTGTTAGCGGCGATATTCGCGGTAACGGAAACGTTGCCACGCCCTCCCACACTCATCAAATCGAACGCCGTTGCGTCATCACCAGAATAAACCGCAAAGGTATCAGGTAGTTTGTCGATTAGCGCTCCCCCCCGCTCAACATCGCCAGTAGCATCTTTAAGCCCAGCAATATTGCCCACCTCGCTGAGCCTTAGGACGGTCTCATTACTGAGATCGACACCGGTTCTTGATGGCACGTTATAGAGGATGATAGGAATATTGACTGCAGCAGCAACCTGACAAAAGTGGCGGTAAAGCCCCTCTTGAGGCGGTTTGTTGTAGTAGGGAGTCACTAACAGAGAATATTCGGCGCCAGCTGCAGCAGCAGCCACGGTTAATTCAATCGCCTCATGAGTAGAGTTAGAACCTGTCCCTGCGACCACAGGAATTCTGCCTGCCGCTTGCTCTACCGCAAACCGAATGACGTCAATATGTTCACTCATGGTAAGGGTTGCGCTCTCACCCGTAGTGCCCGCGATACCGAGGGCCGCAGTACCAGACTGAATGTGATACTCAATGAGCGTTGCCAAGCCTTTTTTATCGATGGCACCATCAGGCATCATAGGTGTTACCAGCGCAACGATACTTCCGGTTATCATAGAGCTTCATCCAAGGGCGTTGTCGGGGATTGTACTTTGGTCATGGTCGCGCAATTATCCATTTCGAGGGGTTTGATACAACTTAAAGTGAGACAAATTATTCTTCATCTTTTGTTATTGCTTCTATCGCTCACCGTTGGGGCCCAAAGTTGGGCCCAAAATACCATTGTATCCCCCAACAGTTTGGATCGGCGCATTGAGCCCTTAAGCCCCATTGACCAGCAATTCATGGCCGCTCAACGATCTGATGTTGAAACCCTGGCAAACCAACTGGGACAGCAACTAACCGGTATTCCCGAACGAGATCTTGCCACACTTCAACGTATTCTTGAGTTGGGGCTGATCGCCCCCGATGACAAATTGCTGCTTCAAGCCCTTGGCGTGGTACTCGGAGATCTATTTGCATCAGAGCTTAACATGAATTGGGTGGTTTACCGTGACCGAGCAGGGCGCACAAGAGCGCTGCAGTATAGTGGCAGTGAAGTATTTCTCTTCCCTGTTACTATGATCTCGCGACGCTGGGAGGTGGGTCACCAACGCGCTGTTGCTGATATTTTCGATGCAAATGTAGCCGCCACTCGCGCAAAATTGCCGGGAGCCAATTGGCGCTAAACTAATGTGTAAATTACCTAAGCGCATTTAACTCACGGGGGTATCACCTGTACGACACGGCATGTGCTAGAGCCGATAACACTCGGTGAGCCCAAGCCGCCCCTAAAATCTGCGACATAAATGCAGGTCTTGGCTACTGACGATCTGGCCAGGAAAAATCCCGTTGGTAGCTGAACACCCCTTGATGCATTGTCGTACGGTGACAGGTTTCCGATTGATTCACGTCAGCGGCGTCATAGCCTGAATCCCCCGGATACAGGAACACGTGATCATCCCCATGTTCGACTATTCTGGGGAAAAAATAAGGCGGCTGACGACGCCGAACAGCCTGCACGAGTTCAGCTAAACTGTGGTACTCGGCTATGTCGGTGAGTGATACCAAGGTCGGGGGCGGCACCTTTAACGCCCCAGCCCCTTGTTCTGCTATCGCGACATCGGGCTTTACCCAACGATACTCAACGATTTCGCTACCATCGACGACGACTGAGGCGTTGCCGCTTTGTGGCGCCAGAAAAAAATAGGTATCAAATCGGTGTTTGACCACTTCAGGAGTTAACCACCGTGAAAAATGCAGTATGGGTTCTGGTCCAACTTCCAGCCCTGTCTCCTCATGTAATTCGCGGATGGCTGCGCTATTTGCTTGCGAAAGCGCATCTCCACCCGCATCGCCTGCGTCGACCTTACCACCCGGGAACACCCAAGCACCTGCCATCACTTTGAGTGAAGGGTTGCGTCGCAACAGCAACACCTCTAGCCCGTCTACTCCATCTCGAGTCACAATAAGTGTCGCCGCAGCTCGAGCAGATGTTGCCGTATTTTTCAAATCGACTTTCTCAAACATCAAAATTCACCGCACTCAAGGCAGCGTAAATACATACCTGCAGGATCCTGCAGGCTATCAGACAAGCGGATAAAAGGCGCTAATTGCTGCGATAGACGATCAAGTACTGAGCCTCCCGGCAAACTTGCCTGCCCTAGTTCCTTGCCCACCTGTTCAAAAAAACGCTGTTCAGCGCTTATCGGTGTGCCAATGTAAAGCGTATCGAAGCTTTGAATCTTGGCGAGACTTGCTGCTGCATCGAGAGCGGCCTGTAGCCCACCCAAACTATCGACAAGCCCCACCGCGAGGGCATCTTCCCCACTCCAAACTCGGCCACCCGCCACGCCATTAATTTCATCCCAAGTCTTGCCACGCCCCGCAGCGACCAGAGTCACAAAGTCATTATAAACATTGCTGATCATGCTATTAATGATACGACGTCCGGTGTCACTGACTCCTGTATCAAGCCTAGCGGCTGTCGCGAGGCTAGACGTGCTCACTCCGTCGGGGGTAACTCCGGCCCATTCATAGAGCTTTTCTACCGTGGGGAACGCAGCAAATACACCAATACTTCCCGTGATCGTGCTGGCATGCGCCCAAATTTCGTCAGCATCGGCCGCAATATAGTAACCCCCTGAGGCGGCCACCGAGCCCATTGAAGCAACAACCGGAATATCAAGGGTCTGTATCTCTAGGATTTTCTGACGGATAACTTCTGATGCAAACACACTGCCACCGGGAGAGTTAATGCGCAAAACAACAGCCCTCAAGCCCGTTTGCTCCAGTGCGCGCTCTAGTTGCGCTACTACAGTATCGGAGCCTGCAAATCCGCGGCCGCTCTCTCCGGGAATCAGTTCGCCCTCAATGGGTACGACGGCAATACGCGGCTTCGTTTCTGCGGCGTCATTTTCAGACTCCCAAGCGGCCAGATAATCATTGACCGATACTGAAACCCAAAGACCTTCATCGTCTGTTGCCCCCACCCAATCGGCCAACATTTCATCTCTTCGCCGGTGCGTCACTAGCTCATCGACAAATCCGGCTTCCAACATCAACGCAGCGGCATCGCCCCCTGATATCTCGAGTCGATCCGGAAATTCATTGATGAACTGATCAACAAATCCAGACTCCATTTGTCTTGGAGCTTCTACTAGCCCGGTATAGGAGCCCCAAACATCACCTAACCACTGACTAACGACCCCCCGCTCGAGGCTAGACATATCGTCGCGAAGATAAGGTTCAACGGCTGACTTACTCTCGCCGACGCGAAACACGTTCATTGTCAGGTAAACATTATCGAGCAGTTCGCGAACATAATTTCGATACACAGCAAACCCTGAGACATCGATACCTCCCTCAGGGTGCAAAAGAATGTGGTCAGCCTGAGACGCCAGTAAATATTGAGACTGAGAGAAGTAATCACCCACAGCTATAACCGGTTTCCCCGAGGACTGAAAAGCTTCAACAGCCGACTTCAACTCTTGAACATGACTGATTGAAGGACCATTTAATGCTTTAAGGTCTAGAACTAAGGCGGTGATACGCTCATCTTCGGCAGCTTTTTTTATCGCTTTTTTGACGCGAAAAACCAGCACCTCCCCAGCGCTGTCTTGCATTAATGCTTCGATAGGTTCCAAAGGCGTTGGGTTTTCGACCAACGCGCCGGTGGGGTTGATCAACAAGGCGGCACGCTCTGGAATTGGATCAGGCGCCACCTGATTGAAGGCCAGCGCAACAATCACGACTAGGTATAAGGTCACAGCCAAAGGAACGAGCGTCATTACGGCTTTGTTGAAAAAAGACAGTCCGCGCCAAAGTCCTTTAAAAAAACCGCGAATTACACGCCAAATCACCATTACTGCTTCTCCACGACTTCAGGCGTCTGTTGCAGCCTCAGTTCTCGACCTCGAAAGCGAATGTATAGCGCCGCTAGCAAGAATAAAATGACCTGTAAAAACACGCCAGCCAGAGCAACGCCATCTTCAGGTCTTGCAAAGGCAACCTGTACCGCGATAACAAAATATCCCAGTAACACAAAAGACAACCATATAAGACTGTGCAAGCTATCTCTCAGGACCCAAGGTATAAACACCAACAGAGGCAGCACTTGTAAAACCAGCAACTGAACAGGCGCCCCAAACCTAGCTTCCAGTGCAATCTGCTGCAGGACTACCAGCAGCCAAAAAGTCCATAACGCCCACCAAATTTGTCGAGTCTTAGAACCACGCGCAGTCAAAGTATTGCCTCCGTTGCTAATGCTATCGTCGCTACACGCGCACCTAAGGCCTGACATAAAGCGCTCTCGTGCTCATCCAGAGGTCGCTCATTATTCTCACCGGCCCAATGACTAGCACCGTAAGGCGTGCCCCCCCCGGTAGTTTGCCGCAGGCCGGCCTCACTATAAGGAAGGCCTGCCAGTATCATGCCGTGATGCATTAACGGCACCAACATACTCAGCAAGGTACTCTCCTGTCCGCCGTGTAAACTGGACGTGGCGGTAAAAACGGCTGCGGGCTTGTTAATCAGGGCACCGCTCAGCCATAGCGATGAGGTGGTGTCGATAAAATGCTTCAACGGCGCCGCCATATTGCCAAAACGGGTAGGACTCCCCAGTATTAGGCCTGAACAGTGGCGCAAGTCGTCTTCCTCGCAATACAGAGGACCGCTGTCAGGAATGTCGGGGGCGCGCTCATCCACGCGGGTCACCACCGGTGGTACCGTACGCAAGCGTGCTTCCATTCCCGAAACTTGGCTGACCCCTCGCGCAATCCGCGACGCCATTTCTGCAGTCTTACCACCGCGGGAATAATAAAGCACCAAAATATAGGACATTGGTTTCATAGTACTCTTTACCACTGTTAGCCGCGTTAACGGCAAAACCCACAATGAACTTTACACGGGACCGTTACCTCGGTTAGATCAACTGACAATCACCGACTGAGCGCACATTATGACAGAGCCCTCGCCATTACATAACGTCATGGAACGCTGTCGCTACTTACTGCAGCGGTACCAGCAAGACCGCTGCTCTGAAATTGCGGCGGCGCTCGTTTATATGAGCCTCTTTGCCCTAGTGCCTCTTCTCACCCTAGTGTATTCAATATCAACGGCAGTCCCCACTGCCACTGATATCCAAGCACAATTACAACAGTTTTTAGTTGATAACCTGCTGCCAGAGGCCTCCCAAGACGTAGCGAACTATCTCGCCAGCTTTTCTGAACAAGCAAAAAACCTTACCGGCGTGGGTATTGCTATTTTGGCTACTACGGCCGTGCTCATGTTGAGAAATGTCGAACTGGCGTTTAATAACATCTGGCGCAACCGTAAAAATCGGAGTGTCGTCTCCAGCCTACTCCTTTATTGGGCGGTGTTGAGTCTGGCGCCAATCCTTATCGGTTTGGGCATTGGTATCAAAGCCTATCTGTTTGCTGCTGCCCACGCTGTGGAGGGCATCGATGTATTGGGAGTGTCCTCCGCACTATTGTCAGTGCTCCCCTTTGGTTTGAGCATACTGGGCGTAACAGCCCTTTATATGGCAGTGCCTAATTGCGCTGTTCCATTTCGACACGCTATTTTCGGCGGCCTCTTCGTAGCCGTTACCTTTACCATTGCGAAAGCCCTCTTTACTACGGCCATGTCCAACTCCAGTTATGCTCTTGTTTATGGAGCGTTCGCAGCAGTGCCTATCTTTCTGCTCTGGCTATACATTACGTGGACTATTATTCTGCTGGGAGCCATCGTAGTGCACAGCCAAGCTTCATTTCAGACAGCCGCACAGGCTAAACGGCCAATGCTGCTGAAGGCTCTCGACGTTCTTTATCTGTTATGGCGAGCACAGTTGAAAGGCCAAAGCCTAGGAGAGCTTCAAATACTCCGCAATCGGGATGTCATTGGTGATGGCCTAGATAGCGACAGCTGGCGTCATATTCGAGATTTACTCATGGCGACGAATCTCATCAACCAAACCCTTCAAGGCCACTACATACTCAGTCGTGACCTCCATCATGTGAAGCTCATAGAGATCAAAGCACTGATTAATCATGAACTCGCGGTTCCGCCGGCGGCGGAAACTGGAAGGCCTTGGCAAGTACGCGCAGGCCAGCTGCTCAGCGAACAACGGCAGATGCAAAGTGAAATTTTGAGCATCTCACTTGAGGAGTTGTTTAACACCCATGAAGACCGCAGCGAAGTGTTTAAAGGCTCATGAAGCAATTATTAGTGCTGGTTTTTTTTCTGACGACAGGCTGTGATGGCGGACAAAGGCAATCTTTGCCCGCGGAGGGACAGTGGCGACTCGTTAATTACTGGGCACTGTGGTGTACACCCTGCCGCGAAGAAATTCCCGAGCTTAACCTTGTTAATAATGCTCCAGATATTACGGTTTTCGGCGTTAACTATGACGATCAAAAGGAGCCGGCCCTTAGTCAGCAACGCTCAGAAATGGGCATACTTTTCGCGAATTTACCTCAGGATCCAGCAGCGTCTCTGGGAATTTCTCGTCCGAATGTGCTACCGACAACACTGATCATTAACCCTGAAGGAACGTTAGTCGCCACCCTGAAGGGTCCGCAAACCGCGCAGTCACTGAATCAGCTACTGGTCGAGCTGGGGCGCTAAACCGCATACCGAACGAACGAACAAAAAAAACGCCGGCGATTAGCCGGCGAAAAAAGGAGCCACTCAAATCGGGGTCCCCCCTGCACTGCAGGAAAGGGGCTAGCAGGATGTTTCCCTTGCGCCATCCCCGTGGTGACGCCATCGCTGCAGCTATTAATTCAGACCACGGTTACCGCAAAAAAGTTCACAAAAAGTTTTATTTATTTTTCGAAGCCTCAGCCCAAAGTGCAGACCCTGTCTGCCCTGGCCCCGAGGAAACCCCTACCTCAACCTCGACCAAGCCTTCTCCCTCACTCAAAGTTATCAATTCACTCAACAAATAATGCGCCAACTCTTCCACTGTGATGTTGACGACGGGTAACAGCCGAGTCTCATCTTGTAAAAACTTCAAGGTTCGTCCCGCAAAAGTTACCCAGTATTCGTCATCGTGCTCTTCGATGGTTTGATAAGGTGAATTAGCTGCCACCAACATATACTCATCAAGAGGCTTGCAGAGATCAGCAATCCGGCGTTTATAAACGTTGTAGTCGGCAGAGAATCCGTTGCTTCCCATGGGAGCCACAATGCGCGCTGACACCGAGTAATTGTGCCCGTGCAGGCGCTCGCGCTCGGTGGCCGTGAAAATCGTGAAGTGCGCTGCTGAAAATTTGTGCGCTTCCTTGTCGATGAAAAGTGTTGTCAAACGAGCCATCGTGACCTGCCAGATTTAGGGGGACAGTGTATGGTGGGGGCTGGTGATGCGGTTAGCAAGCCAATAGACAGGTTTGCCATCCAGCTGCTGCAGACTTGCGTACCGAACAATGAAAATCAAGGGAAGCTATCAGCATGACACAAACCGCCATTATCACGGGAGCCAGCTCGGGCATTGGAGCTGCCGCTGCAACCCTGTTCCTCGACGCCGGATATGCCGTGATCAATATTTCCCGCCGCCCATGCCCTGTCAGCGGGGTCACGGATTTCTGCGGTGATTTAAGCGACCCGAAATCGGTTGAGCAACTGGCAAGCTCTCTGTCTCTGCGACTTAAGGAAACCAAGCCCGCCTCTGTGAGCCTAATTCACAACGCCGCGTTAATGCTTAAGGACACGGCAGACCGCACAGATGATGCATCACTGGCAAATGTTCTGCAGATCAACACCCTGGCCATAAATAGCCTTAACCGTGAGCTTCTGCCGCTGATGCCCAGTGGGTCAAGCGTGTTATTTGTGGGATCAACCCTCTCTGAAAAGGCCGTGAAAGGCGCCTTTAGCTATGTCGTCAGCAAACATGCACAGCTGGGAATGATGCGAGCCACCTGTCAGGATCTAATGGGTCAAGGAATTCATACCGCCCTTATTTGCCCTGGATTCACAGATACTGAAATGCTGCGTAATCATATTGGTCAGGACGAAAAAATCATTGAGGCCATTAGCTCCATGAACAGCTTTGGCCGCCTTGTAGAACCTGAGGAAATTGCCCGTTTGATTTTCTGGGCGCACATTAATCCCGTAATCAATGGTGCCGTATTACACGGCAACTTGGGGCAAGTGGAGCACTAATCGTGGTGAGTGAGCTACTAAGGGAGCGGCGCGAACGGGTCTTTCTAGTACTGGCAGCGGTGTTTTTAGGGGCCATGACACTGCTCAATGTCGTAGGGATTACCCGCTTCATACAGTTAGGCCCTTTAGCCTTAGCGGTTGGGGTCTTGCCCTACCCGCTCACGTTCCTCTGCACAGATTTAGTGTCAGAGCTCTACGGCCGTGGGCGCGCGAACTTTTTAGTGACCGTGGGACTGGGTCTTAATTTTTTAATTCTCGCAGTGCTAACTTTGGGAAATCTGGCTCCCTCGGTACCGCCGGAGACTATGCCCCCATGGCAAATCATCCAGTTAGCCGAGCCCGTGGCGTTGCCAAACGGGGACATCGTCGGTGGGCAGATAGGGTTGTTTGAGCTGATTTACGCCACAACTTCCGGAGCGGTCTTCGCCTCGATGCTGGCCTACATCACGGCGCAATACTGCGATGTGCAGCTGTATCACTTTTGGAAACGCCTCACACGGGGTAAGCACCTGTGGCTACGCAACAACTTCAGCACCCTACTAAGCCAAATGGTAGATTCTATTATGGTCATCACCGTCACTTTCGGTGCGGTTTACTGGCGCGGAGAGATGGCATTTAACACGCTGCTAGTACTGGTCGGCAGTAACTATGCATTTAAAGCGCTTTCTGCCCTTGCAGACACAGTACCGTTGTACTTGCTGGTTCGCTGGCTACGCAGCTATTTAGAGCTGGGCCCCAACGACTACGCCGTTACCGTTACTGATCCAGCGACCACAGCTTAAGCTCGACGAGCAACGGAATCGTAACGGGACGACTTCGGGCTAAGGCCGCGTGATCGAGCTCGTCGAGCAAGGTCATTAACGCCTCAGTACCCCGCGGCGCCCGACTCAAAATATATTGCACCACCTCGTTAGAGAGCTTCAGCCCCCTTTGTGATGCCCGAAACTGAAGCAAATCTCCCAGCTCGTTCTCGCTCAATGCCGGCAGATGATAAATCACCAGCTCACCCCAGCGAGACCGCAGATCAGGTAATACTTCAGTCATCTGTGCAGGTGGGGCTAATCCCGCGTAAAGCTGAGGAATACCCGCCGCCTTTAATTGATTAAAACTGTGGAACAGGGCCTCCTGCCAGTCATCTCTGTTAAAGGTAAGCTGGATATCATCAATCAGTACCGCGTCGCTGGCCACAACCCCCTCAAGCACAGCCTCCGGTGGGTGCTGAAGTAGCTCTGTCATAGGCAAGTAGAGGGCTCGTGGACCGATCGCTCGGCTGATACCCTGCAGCAAATGACTTTTGCCCGCCCCTTGGGGACCCCAAAGATACAGCGATTGACCTGCCCCTTTCAGTAAGGCTTCGACCTCAGTCAGTAACTGGAAAAGATCGGGACGAGGCTGAAAGTTTTCCAGATTAAGATCGTTATCAACAGAGATTTTTAAGGGTAGCTGATCAACCACATTGGCCCCATGTTCAGTCGCTGCGATAGGTGTCAGTATTGCGGTAGTAGCCAACAGCATGTCGACAAAAAACCACAATAACGGCAGCGACAGGGAGTGCCAGCAATACGCCAGTAAAGCCCGCAAACTGCCCGCCCGCCAACAGTGCGAAGATAACCATGACGGGGTGCAATCCGATTCGATCACCAATTAATAAAGGCGTGAGAACCATACTTTCCAGCGTTTGACCAACGCCAAAAACCAGCCCAACCCAAGCGATTAGGCCAAGATCACCACCTGACTGAAACCAGGCAACTATGAGCGAACTGCCAACACCCAGCACAGCACCGGCATAAGGGATAATAGACGCTAGGCCCGCCACAGTTCCAAGAATAAGGGCAAAATCTAACCCTACAAACCACAAGCCCGCGCTGTAAATAAAAGCCTGAGCGAGCATGACTAAAAATTGGCCCCGAATGAAGGCACCGAGCACGTCATTGGCTTCGGCGGCCATTCGACTCAGGTCTTGCTGCCAAGCGATTGGCACAAGGTCAAGTATCGCCGCCATCATGCGATCCCAATCGCGCATCAGATAAAACGCCACCACCGGTATCAATGTCATATTGAAAACCGCAGCAATGACACCAAACCCTGATCGAGTGAGGCTAGCTACCGAGGTCGCCAACAGTTTACCTACCGATTGCCATCGCGCAGCTAACTCAGCTTCCCAATCGATAGGCGGTAAATGCACTGGACTCACACTAATTCGCTCATGTATCGCCGGCAAAACTGAGGTCGATACCCATCGATATAATATCGGCAGTTGCTTGATGGCTTGATCAAGCTGATCAATAAGGAGGGGAACCCCCACCAATAAAATTACGGTGGTCACCAATATCAGTATCAAGAAAACCAAGATCACACCTGACGAGCGACCAAACCCTCGCGTTTCAAGTGCATCGACCACCGGGTCCCCTAAATAGGCAATAAGCGCCCCCACTAAAAAAGGCGCCAAAATAGGGTGCAGAGCCCAAATAAACACCGCCATTGCTGCTATTAGACCCAATACAAAGGGCCATCTATTGACCGCAGATTGAATACTCATGGCTGCCCCCAATGTAAGTTAATACGGTTCGCCGATACATCACCCAAAACAACCAATCGTGATCGGCCTGGAAGCACTCGAGCCAAAGCCTCGGCATTGCTCAAACCGGTCACGCGGACTCCCAACCTATCTCCAGAGATTTCGTCGATGGTGAGGGAGTCTAATACCGGGAGCTGGCGTAGTATATCAACAACCGATTGATAATCAGTCAAGCTCTCCACACCCGTAACCGTCACAGCAATGAAGCTCTGCCCTGGCGTTGACTCAAGTGTCACCGCGTAGCGATCGGCCATGGCGTCGACAGCCAAATCGACTCCCGCCAACACAACCGGCGTCGTTTCACCGCCTTGGACTTGTATTTGTCGCTGGTCCTCGCTGTCTAAGTAAAGCCAGTCAGCAAGCAAGGAGCCCGTGGTCAACTGCACATACCGTCCCACTAAAATATGTCCCGTGCCGTACCGTTGGGAGGCGGAGCGAATTCTACTCGCCACACGCTGCCAAACCATTTCGGGGGACAGCTTGGCCGCATCCTCAAGGTCAAGCAGGGGCAAGCGTAGGTCAATGCCCCTTGCCGAAAAGGCATCGGATAGTTCAAGAAGTAAAGCACCGTCTTGGCTCACTGTCGCAAACCGGCGACTGTAAGGCTCATCTACCACTAGCCAGAGCAAAACCGGCGGTCTGTCCTCGGACCAAAAAGTCGCGTCTGACTCGCGCAATATGCTTTTCACTAGTACATCGTCGAATGAAGCCTGTAGGTAGACCTTGCCGCTCTCTTGCTCGAAGCTATACAACGATACACGGTCGCGAGCCACTCTTAGAGCAGCCGCAACAGTCGGATTTTTAGCAATTTCCTCATTGCCAGACACCCTAATCAGCACTCGGTTGAGGGCCTCCCGCGCCCCTGATGCCAACGCTGCATCACTGCGATCAGGAACTTCAACGCGCGCTGCATAAAAATCTGACTGCGCAAACGCAGGGCAGGCCATGGCTAATAAGAGGATAAAACGACCGATTCGGCCCTGAAATATGCGAAGTAGTTTTAACATACTGTAAGTTTACCAGTGAAAACCTTGGAGCGTTGCTTCCCTAGTTCACAAGCAGCCAGTACCCTGTCAGCACTACCAATGACCCCAATGGCATTAGCACCCATGAGCGATACCTCAAACAAGCCCACCCTCTCTTATCGAGACGCCGGAGTCGACATCGACGCAGGCAATGAACTGGTTGATCGCTTGAAAAGTGTCACCGCAGCAACCCGCAGACCCGAGGTGATGGGCGGCATAGGCGGCTTTGGTGCTCTGGTGGAGATACCCCAAGGCTACACACAGCCAGTGCTTGTTTCGGGTACCGATGGCGTTGGCACAAAACTCAGGCTGGCTATGACAGCTGGACGCCACGATACGATTGGCATAGATCTGGTGGCGATGTGCAGTAATGATATTGCTGTGGTGGGTGCAGAACCGCTGTTGTTTCTTGACTACTATGCCACGGGGAAGCTGAATGTTGACGTTGCGGCAGAGGTTGTCACAGGCATTGGTAAAGGCTGTGAGCTAGCGGGCTGCGCGTTGGTAGGTGGTGAAACCGCAGAAATGCCTGGCATGTATGAAGGCGAGGATTATGACCTCGCCGGGTTTTGCGTGGGTGTGGCAGAAAAAAAAGATATCATCGACGGTAACAAAGTTACGGCGGGTGACGTGCTCGTCGCCCTTCCCTCCAGTGGCCCCCACGCAAATGGTTTTTCTCTCGTTCGAAAAATCATAGAGGTGCAATCTGCTGCGCTAGACACTCCTCTCTCTGACGGACAAACACTGATAGACGCGCTGCTAGCACCCACTACAATTTATAATCGCGACCTTTTGTCCCTGCAAAAAGCCGTGCCAATACACGCCATGGCTCACATTACCGGAGGCGGCCTCCCCGAAAATTTACCTCGAGTCCTGCCAGCTGGCTGTACTGCCCGAATTGATTTGACTAGCTGGCGCCCAGCCGCTGTTTTTGAATGGCTGCAGCAAGGCGGGAACGTTGAACAATATGAAATGTTAAGGACCTTTAATTGCGGAGTCGGCATGATCGTTGTTGTGGCTGCTGACCAGGCACAGAAAACCCTTGATCACCTTGCCAGCACGGGCATCAACGCTTGGCAAATAGGTGATATTGCCAGCGGTGCTGGAGGAGTCGAGTTCTCAGGATGAAAGAGGGCTCGGGGCGTCTGGCGCTACTGCTCTCTGGCAGAGGTAGTAATCTTGGGGCGTTCTTACGAGCGCAACAGGCTGGCGAACTTAGGGGCTCGGTTGAGGTTGTCATTAGCAATCGCCCCGAGGCTGCGGGTCTGAGAATAGCGCAAGACGCCGGCATCGCTACCGCGGTGGTCGATCACACCTTGTATGAGTCCAGAGAGGCCTTTGATCAGGTTCTGGCGGAGAAAGTAGCCCAGTTTAAACCCGACGTGATTGTTCTAGCCGGGTTCATGCGCATCCTGACTACCCATTTTGTTAACCGTTTTCGCGGCCAACTTATTAATATTCACCCTTCACTGTTGCCAAAGTACCGCGGGCTGAACACCCATCAACGGGCTTTGGATGCGGGGGAACATGAAAGTGGTGCCACCGTTCATTTTGTGACCCCGGGTCTCGACGAGGGTCCGGGTATCTTGCAAACTCCAGTACCTATAGAACAGGGGGATACCGCCGCCACGCTGGCCAGCCGCGTATTACCGTTTGAACATAAGCTATATCCGTATGCCGCGAACCTTGTGTTGACCGGCCAGGTAAGCTTGAAGGCTCAGGGCGTGGTGTGGGGTGACGAAATACTACCTGCAGGAGGACGGCTTTGGAGACCCAACTGATGATGAAAAATTTCGTTGCCGCCCTGTTTTTGTCATTGGGGACCGTCACTGCTTTGGGTGCTTCAACCCCTGAGTCTACTCTGCTGACACCCTATAAAGCCTCTTATCTAACCAAGGCGATGGGGATGAAGGTGCGCATTCAACGCGAACTCGCCCGCGTTGGTGACAGCTACACCCTCACCAGCAATGGTAAGTCCATGTTTGCTAAAATCGAAGAGTCTGCTCAGTTCAAGCTGGTCGGAGAGCAAATTCAGGGCATAAAGTACAAATACCAACTTAAATCTGTTGTGCGCCGACAACGGGAGGTTGTTTTTTTACCGGAGGCCGGCCTCATCAAGAGTTTGAAAAAGGACGAGTGGACAGACCACGTATGGTCACAAGGGGTTCTCGACCAACTTAGTCAACAGGAGCAGCTTCGCCTTAACCTTAAATCATCAGCCCAATCCTCTGAGGCACCACCAGAGACCCTCGAATTCAGAGTTGTCGATGGGCCCAGAATCAAGCAGCGAACATTGCAATTTGTGGGGAAAGAAACGCTGAAAACAGCGTTGGGCGACATAACAACACTGCACTATAAACAGGTTCGTGCGCCTGACGCGAAGCGGCGTTCCGCGGTTTGGCTCGCACCTTCGCTGGACTATTTAATGGTGCGCACCCGACACGAAGAAGATGATTCCACGATTGAAATCCTTATTGAATCCCTGAATCTGGCACCTTAAGCAAACAATCCTCAAGCTTTGGGCAACGTCACACCGCGCTGTCCCTGATACTTCCCCCCGCGATCAGCGTAGCTGGTTTCGCAAACCTCATCGGATTCAAAAAACAGCATCTGAGCGACACCCTCATTGGCATAAATTTTCGCTGGCAGCGTCGTCGTATTCGAAAATTCGAGGGTGACATGCCCCTCCCACTCAGGCTCCAGTGGCGTTACATTCACAATAATCCCACAGCGCGCGTAAGTGCTTTTTCCAAGGCAGACCGTCAAAACGTTGCGAGGAATCCGAAAATACTCCACCGTGGCAGCAAGGGCAAAGGAATTTGGAGGGATCACACAGACATCACTTTCTACATGAACAAAGCTGCCCTCGTCGAAGTTTTTAGGATCTACTGTCGCTGAATTGATATTGGTGAATACTTTAAATTCGCGACTACAGCGTACGTCATAGCCGTAACTTGAAGTACCATAAGAAATTAGCCTTTCATCACCTCTTTGTCGGACCTGACCTGACTCAAAAGGTTCAATCATCCCTTTTGTGTCAGCCATTTCACGTATCCAGCGGTCAGATTTAATCGTCAAAATCAGTACTCCAGCTCTAAGTTCAATCGTCGCCCATGGTGATAACGGGCCCTGCGTTAGGTTTGGCCGCACAAAGGCTCAGCCACAATGCGGACGCTGCCTGCCGAAAGCCCTGAGAAGCCGGATCCTCCGGCGCCTCATGTAACATCGCGACTCCCGCGTCGGCAGTTTCCCTAACAATCTTGGATAAGGGAAGACTGGCCAGCACATCAACATTGTACTGGCCTGCCATTTCCTCACCACCACCACTGCCAAATATTGGTTCTTCATGCCCGCACTGCGAGCACACGTGGGTGGCCATATTTTCAATAACCCCCAGTACAGGGATGTCTACCTTGCGAAACATTTCAATACCTTTCTTGGCGTCGATCAGCGCAATATCCTGCGGCGTAGTCACGATGACTGCCCCTGCCAAAGTCGCCTTTTGGGCCAAAGTTAGCTGGATATCACCGGTGCCGGGAGGCATATCGACCAGTAAAACGTCCAACTCCCCCCAAAGGGTTTGCTCAAGCATCTGAACCAGAGCACCACTCGCCATAGGTCCTCGCCAGACCATGGCCGTTGTCTCATCTGTTAAAAACGCCATGGACATTGCTTTAATCCCATTTATTGGAACAGGATGGAGCCACTTTTCACCCTCCTGCTCAGGCGTTATTTCAGGACTAACTCCCAACATACGACGCTGACTGGGTCCATAGATATCTGCATCTAAGAGACCTACAGACAAGCCCTGCTGCTGCAGCGCGAAGGCAAGATTCATGGTAACCGTGGACTTCCCTACCCCTCCTTTCCCAGAGGCAATAGCGACGATATATTTGGGTTGTGTTTGCATTTTTTGGCTGCCCACTGTTCGAACTGGGTTAAAAAAGGGCTAAGTATACCCAACTGGCTCAACTCAGCATGAAACAGTGGCTGCGTTCCGGTAAACTTCGCCCTCTTCTTTGACAGGCCTTTGCCCCGTATGACTTCTGCAACGCGGAATATACTCGTCACCTCAGCCCTACCTTACGCTAATGCGCCCCTGCACCTTGGTCACATATTGGAGCAGGTTCAAACCGATATTTGGGTGAGATTCCAGCGCTCACGGGGACATCATTGTTTGTATGTTTGTGCCGATGACGCTCATGGCACTGCCATCATGCTAGCGGCAGAAAAATCTGAAACCTCGCCTGAGGCGCATATAGAAGCCGTTAGGCTGAACCATTTACACGACTCTACCGGCTTTCTCATTGGTTTTGACAATTATGCCTCAACCCATTCCCCCGAAAATCAGCAGTGGTCAAACGAAATTTTCAGCCGATTAGAAGCGCAAGGGCATATTACAAGCCGTGAAATTACTCAGGCCTTTGACCCCGACAAAGGCCTCTTTCTAGCCGACCGGTTCATTAAAGGAACCTGCCCACGTTGCAAGGCCCCCGATCAATACGGCGACAATTGCGAAGCCTGTGGGGCAACCTACACCCCCACTGACCTCATCGACCCAGTATCAGCGCTCTCAGGGGCCACACCCATCGAGAAGGCCTCAGATCATTTATTTTTTCAGCTGTCCCATTTTCAAGAGCTCTTGGAAAAATGGACCGCAAGCGGCAGTTTACAGCCCGCTATTCGTAACAAATTGAATGAATGGATCGACGCAGGCCTGCAAGACTGGGATATTAGTCGCGATGCCCCCTACTTTGGCTTTGAGATCCCCGGACACCCGGGAAAATATTTCTACGTCTGGCTCGACGCCCCCA
>JAQWYY010000137.1 GCA_029253705.1 Luminiphilus sp.
AATGCCAGCGCCTGATCGTAATGCTCCATTGCAGCATCAGCCTGATTAAGGCTGCGATAAAGATTGGCTAAATTGGTTATCACGTGGGGTTGGGGGTCAATCGCTATGCTGGCAAGAAAAGCCGCTTCTGCCTCGGCACTATTCCGCAAGCCTTTATGCGCCAAAGCCAGCAGCTGCCAGAAATCTGCAACTTGGCTACCAGCATCTCGGCAGGGGTCAAGGACGGCTAAAGCCTGCTCGGGTTTACCCTCCTGCAGCTTCTGCGCGGCCTGTTGCAGCGTTTCTTGAACCGTCAATGCTGCCACCTAATGTCGATAATCAAGGGTTGATCCATTGTTCATGCCAGTGCTCATCGATTAACTGACTCTGCCTGCGCGTTTGCACTTTGCTCAACACTAAATGATCAATCGCGACAGGGCTTAACGTTAATAGGGCAAAGGTCTCTGGCACAATTTCAGTGGTCGCAAGCGTCGTGCCTGCACCCAACGCAAGCCCAGGACTACGCCAAAAGAACTGCGCTCTCGCCGCATCAGACAACTGCTGCCATACCTGCTCACGTAGTGCTGCATCCTCTGTTGAAGCGGTAGAGCCAGATATACAGCTCGTCACTGCACGAATCCTAAATTGCTCCCGTGTCTCAGTAAAATACCAGGCAATTTCCGCCGCTCCGTTTTGGGCAAAATCCGCAACTTTATCGCTGCGGCTATCGGTAATGACCAATAGCGTTTGGTCGTCTGTCGCGAACCCCCGGAACACCACCGTACGATTTCTGGGATAGCCTTCTGCCGTCACACTTGCCAATTGAAAATAGCGATGATGCGCATGCCGTCGATTCTTTCGCAAAGCAGTTTTTAAATGCGCAAGCGCCTCACAAGGGGGCGCAGAGGGAGCAGTTTCTGTCATAACGGGGAGAACCCTTTACCCGAATATGTGGGGGCATTATAGAAAATCATTGTTTTCATCTTGGGCGACGTCATGCCGCTGACGTGCTAGCTTAACGCCTTCGAAGACTGGACGCTTGAATGTTAGCAATTAATGCAGAAAATCACCTCGGCATCTTTGCCGTGATTATGGTGCTCGCTGGCGCCTCATTTCTGTTGGAAAAGACCCGTTTAGGCGGTCAGCTAACGGGCACCGTTATGGTGATTTTGGCGGCCATTGCGGCTGCAAATCTGGGAATCATTCCCCACAGCGCACCGGCCTATGACTTCATATTCACTTTTTTAGTGCCCCTACTCATTCCTCTGTTCCTCTTTCAAGCCGACCTGCGTCGTCTTTGGCGAGAGGCCTCCAGGACAACCCTTGCCTTTCTGGTGGCCACTATCGGTACAGTTGCCGGCATTATTGTGGCGGCAACATTGTTAGATCTCAGTAGTTTAGGCACAGGGGCACCACTTCAACCGTCTGATCGCGAAGCGGCCATTGTGGGGTTATTTGCTTCAACCTATATTGGTGGCTCAGTTAACTATGCTGCGTTGGGAGAAATGACGGGGTTAAATCAGGACCGATCGTTTTTTTCAGCGGCAACCGCTGCAGACAACCTGTTTAGTGCGGTTTATCTCAGCCTCATTGCCCTGCTACCGGGGGTCACTTGGCTCACACGATTTTTCCCAGCCCATCCAAAAGCAGCTGCTCAGACCGCCACCCTATCTGAGGAAGCCACGGCAAAAGTCACCGCCCAGTCACTGTGCCTCGCTATCGCCTGCGCAGCGGGTCTGGTGGCTGTCAGTGATGCGCTAGTCACCTATTTCGACGCCATGAGTTATCGCTACGTCGTTCTTACTGCGCTGACTCTGACAGTGGCAACAGCGATCCCTGCAATACGAAGCTGGTTGGCGGGTGCCTTTGAACTCGGTGTCGCCCTGTCTTTTGCTTTTTTTGCCGCCATCGCTGCTGGCGCTAATCTTACGGCGATGGTGAGCGTCGCACCCACACTCATCGTTGTGGTTCTAATACTGCTATCCGTGCATCTGGCTATCCTGCTGTTTATCGGAGCCGTCACGCGATTGACATTACCTGAACTTCTGACCGCCTCTAATGCGGCCATTTTAGGTGCTACAACAGCCCCGGCTATGGCTGCAGCGAAGGGCTGGCGCGATCAAGTAACCCCCGGTGTGCTGGTGGGTGTCCTGGGCTACGCCCTAGGTACATTTATTGGCTCTGCGCTTTTCAATTATTGGTAACGAAGGAGTCGAACATCGAAACGACAGTCCCCTCAATGCGTCAGCGTTACTTTCAGCTGTTTATTCTGATCATTGCCTCGGGTTCTATTTATCCTGTGGTGTACATGCGACAAAACTTCGAAGGCTCGATGCTAGAGACCTACGGCATTACCTTGGAGCAACTCGGCGAGTGCCATTCGCTTCTAGGCCTGATGTTCTTTTTGACCTACCTCCCCAGCGGCTGGCTGTCAGATCGCTTCAGCCCTAAATGGCTGCTAGGAATTTCTATGGCAGGTACCGGGGTGTTCGCGCTATGGCTCAGTACCGTGCCCAGTTTTGCTGAAATCAAACTGATCTTTATTGGCTGGGGTATTACCAGTGGATTAACCCTGTGGGGCGCATTGATCAAAAGCACCTCGTTGCTGGCACCCCACGATCAACAGGGGCGCTTTTTTGGCATTCTTGAAAGCGGTAGAGGCATTGTCGAAGCCTTGCTGGCAACAATTGGCCTCGCTATTTTCGCTTATTTGCTCGAATCTTTGAGCACAGCAAAAGATGTGGCGTTGATTGCAGTGGTGCAATTCTACGGTGGGGCCGCTATTTTACTGGCGCCAGTTGTCGTTTGGGCACTGCACAGTCCGTCTGAGGAAATGTCTGAGCTGCCGAAAAAATCCTCGGATTCAAGCATGCTTGGGGATTTTGCGATTCTTCTAAAGAATCCCCGCATTTGGTTAGCTGGCATCACTATTCTCATTGGCTATCAAATGTTCTGGGTTACCTACTCCCTCGCAGGGCTACTGGAGTCAGTATTTGAACTCAGTGCTGTGACCGTGGGGTCTATTACTCTGGCGCGGCTCTGGATGCGCCCCATTGGCGGTGTGCTCGCCGGCTTTATTGGCGACTATTTTCACGTTGTCAGATTTCTCGCCATACTCATGCTTTTTAGCGGTGCAGCTTTGGTTTCATTGCCCTTGCTCCCGCCCACCACAGCCGTCGCGGTATTGTTTCCCATGGTGATGCTAATCGGCGTACTTTCCTACGGTGTTCGCGGCATCTTCTGGGCCACCTTGGACAGTTGTGATGTGTCTAGCAGTACCCGTGGCCTCGCTGTGGGCCTGATTAGCCTCCTCGCCTACACCCCGGATATCTATGTGCCTGTCGTCCAATCGTGGTGTTTGGAGCATTGGCCGGGGCAAACAGGGTATCAAGTGTATTACGCGATTTTTGGCGCCACGAGCGTGGTGGGCTTTATCACTGCACGTCGGCTGTCGGCGCTAGCACACAAATCGGCGCAATAATGCCTATTGGGTGTCTAAAATAGCTAAGCCGTAGCGGCGGCTTACCGCGCGCAATTGCCATCAACGCTTGCACAATGGCCGGGCTAGATTCGTCGAACCCACAGGCCCGTATGAGTAAGCGGTTTACGCGATTTGCGACCCATATGCCCCAAGCATTTGCGTTTAAAAAACAATTGGCGCAATACTAGGGGCACGCCTAATGAAACAACCATAACGAACACCTCGAAGCGACTATGATTGATCCGCAATTTGAACCTTACCTGCGAGAAAAGCCCGGATTAACCTACGCGTCCAGCGATCAACCCTGGGTCGCCCGGCAAGTCACGCGATCGGTCGAGCGTGCCTTGGGGAGAGGGCGCCTAGAAAAACACTATTTTGCACTCAAAGCCGGTGGGCTTAGCTCTCAAGATTTTTTTCAATTAGCTTTGATTCGCAGTGGCATCCAACTGAACGCCGATTTTTCCCCACTTGAGCAGATCGATAAAGACCGTCCCCTACTCTTCTTGGCCAACCACCCCTTTGGCGTGCTTGACGGCTTGGTCATGTGCAACATTGCGCTCAAAGTGGCGAGCGACTTCCGCGTGGTCATTAACTCATTACTTTGTCAGGATCGGGACCTAGCCCAACACTTTTTGCCCATTGATTTCAGTGGCACCCGGGCTGCTGAGCGACGAAACGTGAGAACAAAACAACTCGCTAGCGAGTCACTGAAAACGGGGGTACCGCTGATCCTATTTCCCTCGGGCACCGTCTCGACAGCTAACCGATTGGGGTTTGGTGCGGTTAAAGAAAGTGCCTGGACAACCTTTGCCGCGAAATTGATTCGTCAGCACACGCCAACGGTAGTCCCGGTCTTCTTCCATGGTCGCAACAGCCGCTCGTTTCATGTCGCATCCCACATTGCGGAACCACTGCGTATGGCCATGCTGATGCGAGAGGCTCTGCGGCGTTTTAATAGCACCGTTAGCCTCAATATTGGCACGCCGCTAGTGCCAGACGACTACCAGCATTTAACCAGTCGCCAACAATTAACCACGTTCTTCTACGACCGGGTGCAGGCAGTGGGACAGTCTGCGCAGCACAGCGCAAACAAATAAGCCTGGCTAGAGCAGAGCATCTCCGCCATTGGGGCTAATGCATTGCCCGCGGAAGTGGCGTGCAGCATCACTGGCCAAGAAAAGGTAGGCACCCACGATATCCGCAACATCAGCAATTTTTCCCGCGGGGATGTTGGCCTTTATGACATCCAAAACTTCATTGGGCACATCCTCAAGAATGGGCGTCATGGTCGCGCCGGGGGCCACTGCGTTGACCGGCACGTTTCGGCTACCCACCTCCAAAGCTAAACTGCGGGTAAAGGACAGGATCGCTCCCTTAGCCGCCGTATAATGTGAAAACGCCGGAGCGCCAATATAGGCCAGCTGAGATGCGGTGTTAATGATGCAGCCTCGCTCTTGGGCGTACATCATTTGTATTGCGGCTTTGCTGCAGAGAAACGTACCCACCACGTGTACGTTCATTACCCGCTGAAAATCGCTTAAGGCCAGGGTTTCTACAGGACTGGAATGGGCGATACCCGCGTTATTCACCAAAATATCGAGTCGTCCAGCGGTCTGGGTAATTTCCTGAAACATGTCTGACACTTGCGACTCATCGGCGACGTCTGCGGCTATTGTCTGCGCCGACCCACCACTTGCCTTAATTGCCTCTGCCACAGCTTCCGCAGCTGCTGCTTGGGAATCATTTGGATAGTTCACAAATACCGATGCGCCATTCTTTGCAAACGCCGTAACGACTGCAGCACCAATACCCGAACTCGCCCCTGTCACGAGCGCAACCTTACCGTTGAGATCAACTGAAATGTCTGAAGTCATAACCCATCCCCTTGTTAGCGCGTCATAACATCTCGCTTTATCACGAGTGCTTAGTTATTTATTCGCTGTCTGACAATCCTTTCACAATTCACCCACCATAAAGTGGACTGACATTAGCCTTTACGCTTACGACCGCCTTTTAAATTAACCTGAAGGCTAGAAATAGCATGGACCAACACTACCGGCGCAATCTTTTGCTTACCCGTCCATTGAATATCAGGAAATCGGTCAAAGATGCGCTCATAAGCAATATTAAGTTGCATCTGGGCAATGCGATTACCAAGGCACCGATGAACACCGTGACCAAACGCTAAATGCTTCTCTACATTGGAGCGGTGCATATCAAATTTTTCGGGCTCAGGGAAAACGTCAGGATCACGATTAGCCGCGCCGTACCACATGATAACTTTCTCATTCTCGGCAATGCGCTGCTCACCAATTTCGGCGTCTTGTGTTGCCGTTCGGCGCATGGTGATTACAGGGGAGACCAGACGAAGCGCCTCGTGGGTCATTTTGGGAATCAACTCGGGCTCATCAATAACCATCTGACGCTGCTCGGGAAACTCCGTCATAAGCCGCATAGTGCCCGATAATGAATTACGGGTCGTATCGTTCCCTGCAAAAATAATCAGAAGCCAAGAGCCATCTAGGTACTCCTGGGACAACGGTTCTCCATCAATTTCAGCATGAGCAATCAGGGTCAATAAATCTTCTCTCGGGTGTCGCCTGCGATCTTCCATGACCGTCTTCCCGTACTCAAACATTTCACGAAGCACCGCGTTGAAGCGAAAAGGTAAGGTCGGCTCTGATAAAAAGGCCTGGAGCGGATTGGTCAGGTATTGGGCGGCAGACTCCAAATAATGCATCCATTTGATAACTCTAGGACGATCAGACTCGTCAATGCCGAGCATTTCGCAAAGGGTATACATGGGTAGCTCATGGGAGAAAACTTTTGCAAAATCAACAACGGGGCCACGCCGTTCCATGTCATCCAGAAGTGCATCGACCTTCTGTGCCACACGTTCTTTAAGGGTTTCCACATACTTGGGAAAGAAAAAAGGCGCGTGCTGGGTTCGTAGATTAATGTGCACCGCCGCGTCGAGATTGATCAAACTGTTTAGCGAGGCGTCGATCAGCTGTCGTGGTTTCCATTCACTTCGATCTGGCATTGCGAGATGCATAGAGCCGCGCTGAGATGAAAAGATATCCGGCGCCAGTTCCACCTCCTTGATATCGTTATAGCGTGTGATCGACCAAAAGCCCGACATGCCCTTACGCATAGACGGTGACCACATAACGGGCGCTTGCTCCCGCATATCACGGAATAGGCCAAAAGGTTGCCCTTTAGTCCATGATGAGGGGTTATCTAACTGAAATCCGCCTAGAGAGGGGTAGACCTCAGGAAATTTAGGACGACTTTTCCCGGTATCGACCACAACCTGATCGCTAACGTTTTGCATAAATATTACATTCAAATTAAGGGGCTATAGGGATACTTGTTTTCACAGGAGCCCGCAACCCCTGCGTCGCGCTGACAGTCACCGCGTTTTACAAAATTACGACAAACTTTAGGCGTGATTGCCCGCCTTGATTATTCGGTACTACCCGGCTCTGCAGGGCTACCTGTAAATGGGCGCCATGGTATCAATCGCCAATCTCCCACCAAAAACCGATTGAAATGGCCCATCAGAAACCAGACGAGCAGCAAAAACCCAGTATCAGAAACAAGATCGAGCGCCCAAGCGCGCTCTAGGTGGCGAGCATCATCGAAGGGCAAATAATGCAGATCAAAGCCATGGCTAAAAGAATATAAGAGGGGCAAAAATTTTAGTGCCGCCGCCACCAATAGCCCAAAGTTTACCCACGCAAGAACATGACTGAACCCCGCTTTCAGACGTCTTGCCGTCACCGAACAGTCACGCTGACTAGTACCCACGCTCTGAACACAGGGCGTCTGGCATGTGCTCGCCGGCAAGAAATAGCGAAAGATTGCGCGCGAATACTTCGGGAATGGCCTCTGAGGGGGTGGGCGCCGCCGTGTGGGAAGTGATAAACAAACCTGGCACATTCCACAGCGCATGTGATTGTGCCAGCGGCTCTTCCTCTAAAACATCTAGGATGGCATAGCGCAGTGGCCCCTGCTGCAGGGCATTAATCAGATCGGCATTCAAAACGGCATTGCCGCGTCCCGCATTGATAAAGATACCGCCAGGATTCATGCACGCCAATAATGCCGCATCGACAATGCCATCAGTCGCGGGGGTGCTGGGCAACAGACTGACGAGATAGTCGAGCCCCTGGGCAAAATCGAAGCGATGGCTATTCGAATAACAGGTCACAAAACCTGGAACACTCTGCCCCTTGGAATTAAGGCCCGTCACCGCTAATCCAAAGTGGGTGGCGTGCTGCGCAACCGCACTCCCTATCGTACCGGTTCCCATGATACCCAGCCGCTTGCCCGATATGCCGGCCTCAACCTCTGGAATCCAGTGTTTGCAATTAGCCCGGGTAATAATGTTGCGCTCTAAAGCCAGCAGCCAGCCCAAAACGAACTCACTCATAGCCTGACCAAAAACGCCTTTGAGGGGGGTCACCTGAACTCCTTTGGGCACCAACCCCGTCAGGGCATCTACCCCAGCCCAAGTGCTCTGCACCCATTGGAGCCGAGGACACTCACGAATTTTGGGTGCCAAATCTGGAGGAGCACCGACCAAAATACGCACTGCAGAGGTATCGACAGCCTGATCGGGTTCAACGACCGCCACAGCCATCGCTTCCTGCCCAACAGCGACGACTGGGCCAACCCATGGGTCAGAAAGTCCACCAACAACCAGCAATTCCACCGCCATACTGCATGCCCATCCGTAGTTAAGTATGACCTGCCATCATCTGATTAAGTGTTAACAATTACGCGTCAATAGTGGCCCGGAGCAAACGTGTTAGAAGCTCATTGCAACTTATCCAAGTCTAGCCTGACTACCGGAAACCCGCCTCAGTCTGTTGACGGCCAATCCTGCCAGCTATGCAGCCTGACCTTCCAAGCGCCAGTGCTATCTCGAGTTACCACGTCGATGTAATGAGCACTGGTTTTAGCAATAGAGATGGCTCCCGGGGGCAGATCAGCTGTTGAATCTACATCCGCGCGGCGGAAAATCGTGTAGTCATACTCTACGATCGCTGCGCCTCCCAAAAAAGTAACTGCGGGCGCATTATCAATCTGAATCTCATAACTCGCCGAATCAAACACGGGATCCAGAAACGCCGAATAGTTATCGCGCCCATCAAGCCCTTGTGCACCCGGCGGACGTAGACTGATATCTGCGTGAAGGACCGCGACATAGCCGTCGATATTTGCATTCTCTACTGCATCTCGCCAACTCTGATAAAGCCCCAAAATTGCTGTCGTGTCAGTCTCGTTTTGCCCCGAGGCAGAGATCGCGGACAGAGACAACGACACTGTTATAAAAAGTGAGATCAGAAAGCGCATAAACATTCTCTTATATGGTTTTAGATACTATAAACCCAATCTGCTGAAAATTTGTCGCTTCGTAGCCTAATTACGACAGCGAGGCCGAGTAATGTCGTCGAAACTGTTCAGCAGTGATCATGGCGGTAGGTCTGTAGCTGAGCTACTCGAGCCCACACAGGCCAAACTTTTCAGGTTTTTTACAAGTTTTATCGGCGAAGCTCCCCCTTCAAAACAAGTGCTACTGGCAAAATCAGATCAGGCCCCGCAAAATTGGCGGTGCGGCTCGCATATACCGTATAAACTGTCACCCCTCGAGGCAAGCTGTTGCTTTATGGGCGGTGGAAGCATGCTCAACTGGCTGCTTGGGTTGTATGGCAATCTCGAGACTGACAAGATTGGAAAACTCAGAGATGTAAACGACATGCATTACTCAAAAATCTTTCCAGTACCAATGACAACCGCGGCAAGCCCGCTCTATCAGACTCGGGTTGCAAGGCTACTGAAAAAATCAGCATTTACGCTGCCCCTTGCCCTTGCCCTTGCAGGCTGCACTCAGTTATTTAGCGAACCTGCACCCGAAAAGGTGTCGAGTACAGAAAGCTGGCAAGTACATTGTGAAACCGCTAGCTCTCACCGCCCAACTTCAGAGAAGCTCAATGAAGGGGTAAAGAAGCCTTTGTGGCTCGTAGGGCTCGATACCAACAACCAGCCTTTTGAGCTTCGGGGTGATCTTGAAGATGGGTTCTTACATCTGGGACCAACACAACCAAACGCACAGGCACTGCGCATGGGCTGTATCCGGGCGTTAACCAAGGCATCGCGTGAAAAAGCCAACGAAGTAGCCCGTATCATGGCATTTCGCCCCAAAGAAAAAATCAACGTTGCAATACAATATCCCGAAGACCAAGGCACCAGCATTTCGCGCCTCATTATTTTTGGAGACAGCCTTTCCGACACAGGAAACATGAAAGCGCGGCTTCGGGTTTTTCCAACGGCACCCTACTGGATTGGTAGATTTTCCAACGGCCCTGCTTGGCCTGACTATATCGGATCACTGAGCTACCTAGCCATTGGCAATCATTCAGTAGGAGGAGCGTCGGTAACAGGCAAGGAGAC
>JAQWYY010000012.1 GCA_029253705.1 Luminiphilus sp.
ATGTCACTGAACGTTGTTGTTCCAGCCATTACCAACTCGAGAAGTGCAAGATCAGTCCCGTCGCGAACGAAAGCCTCGGATACAAACTCGGCCTCCAAAGGCCAAATATGGTCTTGTAGCCAAGTCATTAACGGGGCGTCATCAGCATATCCACGCAGTAGGGCCATGGGGCTATGGCCGTGGGCGTTAATGAGTCCCGGCAGTAGCGCCTGCTCGGGTAAATTGAGGTGCTCCGCTGCTTCAACCCTCTGGGCTTCTTCGGTGGGAATAATGCCAGTAATGTCGCCATTAGTGACGATGACGCTGTGCCCGGTTAGGACCAGCCCTTTGGGAACCACCGGTATAATCCATTTAGGATGGATTACCAGATCGGCAGCAGATGATGGCGTTAGTTGGATCATTTGGAGAGTATAACGGTTGCCTTGTCCTCTTGCCCGTTATGGTTCGTGAAGATGGCCCCGAAGGACCGAATTTGATATGCTACTCGGCATCAGCGGTGCTGATAACTTCCCCGATCAGACAAAGCGGTTCTAATGGCAGAGACACCCAAGGAAATCGCACGTGAAGTGCTTCCTGTAAATATCGAAGACGAGCTCAAGCAGTCGTATATGGACTACGCTATGAGCGTTATTGTGGGGCGTGCATTGCCTGACGTGCGTGATGGCCTCAAGCCCGTGCATCGTCGCGTGCTCTTCGCCATGAATGAACTCAATAACGATTGGAACAAGGCCTACAAAAAGTCGGCCAGAATCGTGGGTGATGTGATTGGTAAATATCACCCCCATGGAGATTCAGCCGTATACGATACGATCGTTCGAATGGCGCAGGACTTTTCACTGCGTTACACCTTGGTAGATGGGCAGGGTAATTTTGGCTCGATAGACGGGGACTCTGCTGCAGCCATGCGTTACACCGAAATTCGCATGAGCAAGCTGGCCCACGCGCTGCTCGCTGATCTCGACAAAGAAACGGTGGATTTTGTCGACAATTACGATGGGTCCGAGCAAATCCCGGTGGTGCTGCCGACTCGGGCGCCCAATTTATTGATAAATGGCTCCTCTGGAATTGCAGTAGGAATGGCAACAAACATTCCACCCCATAACCTCAGAGAGGTCGTGGCGGGCTGTCTGGCTTTTATTGATAATCCTGAAATAGACGTCGATGGGCTGATGGAGTACATCCCGGGGCCCGATTTTCCCACTGGAGCCATTATTAATGGGCGCGCTGGCATTGTTCAGGCTTATCGCACAGGACGCGGGCGCATTTATGTGCGTGCGCGAGCGGAGGTCATTACCGATGAAAGCCGTGGTAAAGATACAATTATCATCCATGAAATCCCCTATCAGCTGAACAAGGCTCGCTTGATCGAGCGCATTGCCGAGTTGGTGAAAGAAAAGAAGTTAGAAGGCATTACCGAGCTGCGGGATGAGTCTGATAAAGACGGATTAAGGGTTGTTATTGAATTGCGTCGTGGTGAGATGGGTGACGTTGTTCTCAACAATTTATATGCTCAAACTCAGCTGCAATCGGTTGTCGGCATTAATATGGTGGCATTGGTTGACGGTCAGCCCCGCACACTGAACTTGCTTGAAATGATCGAGGCTTTCGTACGCCATCGGCGTGAAGTAGTCACGCGCAGAACCGTGTACTTATTGCGCAAAGCGCGCGAGCGCGGTCATGTTCTAGAGGGGCTTGCCATAGCTCTGGTTAATATCGACGAAATCATTGAGCTTATTAAAACCTCCCCTACACCGGCCGATGCCAAAGCCGGTTTAGTGGCTAAACCTTGGCTGTCTGGGGAAGTTACTGGAATGCTGGAGCGTGCTGGCGAGGACGCCTGCCGCCCCGACGACCTGCCCAAAGAATTCGGGTTGCACGGCAGTGAGTATTTTCTGTCACCCGCGCAGGCTCAAGCGATTCTGGAATTACGACTGCACCGGTTGACCGGCCTGGAACACGAGAAGCTGTTACAAGAATACTCGGACAAACTGGTTGAAATAGCGGGTTACCTGGAGATCCTTCAAGACCCAGATCGGCTGCGGCAGGTCATTCGCGACGAACTGAAGGAGTTGGTCGAGGAATTTGGAGATGATCGACTGACTGAGATCACCGACTCCACCCACGATCTGAGCGTGGAGGATCTGATTACAGAAGAAGATCGCGTGGTGACCATATCTCACGGCGGTTATGCAAAAACCCAGTCGCTGTCAGATTATCAGGCACAGCGCCGAGGTGGCACAGGGCGATCTGCAACAGCTGTGAAGGACGAAGACTTCGTAGAACACTTGCTCATTGCCAGTACGCACGCAACCATCTTGTGCTTCTCAGATCTGGGCAAGGTTTACTGGTTGAAGGTGTTTCACATTCCTCTGGCAAGCCGTAACGCCAGAGGTCGCCCCATGGTTAATTTGTTACCCCTTGATGAAGGTGAGCGCATTACTTCCATCCTGCCGGTAGAAGGCTATGAGGAAGGCCACTTTATCTTCATGGCGACGGCGCGTGGCATCGTCAAGAAAACTGACATGCAGCAATTTGCACGGCAGCGCAGCGTCGGCCTGCGAGCGCTTGAGTTAGAAGAAGATGATTGGTTGGTGGGAACTGCAGTTACTGACGGCAGCTGTGATGTCATGCTGTTGTCCAGTGAGGGCAAGGCGGTTAGGTTCCAAGAGCAGGCCGTTCGCGCAATGGGCCGAACAGCCCGTGGTGTGAGGGGCATAAAACTGGGCAGTGAACATCACTTGATCTCACTGATCGTGCCACAGGTGGACAGCACTATTTTGACCGTTAGTGAAAAAGGCTACGGCAAACGCACAGACACTGCAGAATTTCCTTGCAAGGGCCGTGGCACCAAGGGTGTCATCGCTATGGCCACAACCGCTAAAAATGGCCCATTGGTTGGCGCCGTTCAGGTTTCCGCCGGGGATGAAATTATGTTGATTTCAGACCAGGGCACAGCGGTACGAACGCGGGTTGAGGAGATATCGACTCTTGGGCGGAATACTCAGGGCGTCCGTGTTATCAAAACCCGTGAGGATGAAAAATTGGTGCGCTTAAGTCGAATTGTTGAAGACGACGACGCTGTGCCAGAGGCAGAATTGGCTGAATCTGTCGCTTCCCCTGAGTCCGAGGTAGCGCCGCCTAGCGACGAAACCGGAGAGGCGTAAATCGTGTCACGAGTTTATAATTTCTGTGCCGGTCCCGCCGCCTTGCCCGAGGCGGTATTAACCCGCGCTCAGGAAGAGTTGCTGGAATGGCAGGGGCAAGGTGCGTCAGTCATGGAGCTAAGCCACCGTAGCAAGGCCTTCATCGACGTTATGGAACAAGCTGAGAGTCGCCTACGGCGCTTACTTGGTGTGCCCCACGACTACGCCGTGCTATTTCAGCAAGGTGGTGCGAGTCAGCAGTTTGCTGCGGTGCCGCTTAATTTGAGCTCGAGCACCGACAGTGCAGATTACCTCGTAACTGGGCAGTGGTCGAAAAAGGCGTTGGCGGAGGGGACCAGATTCCTCAATGCTCACTGTGTTGCAGACGGCAGTGCTGACAACTTCATGTCAATTCCTACGCGGGATGGTTGGTCAATAGGTGGCGGGCGTTATTTTCATTATTGTCCCAACGAGACTATCGGTGGATTGGAGTTTGCGACGGTACCCGAGGTTGATTCCCCACTCGTTGCCGATATGTCATCAACGTTGCTGTCCCGCCCGATCGATGTCACTCAATTCGGCGTGATTTATGCAGGGGCGCAAAAAAATATCGGCCCTGCCGGTTTGGCGCTGGTAGTGGTCCGAAAAGAGCTGCTTGGTCAAGCTCGCTCAAGCTGCCCAGCGATGTTGAATTGGGAGACGGCCGCCACCAATGGATCGATGTATAACACGCCCCCGACCTTTGCCGTTTATTTGACGGGATTGGTTTTCGAGTGGCTTGAGTCTATGGGTGGCCTTGACGCTATGGGCGCGATTAATTCGCGAAAAGCAGCGCGGTTATACAACCACATTGATAGCTCAGAGTTTTACAGCAATCCCGTTAGTGAAGTTTCGCGATCTTGGATGAACGTGCCGTTCACTCTCGCAGATTCGGCGCTCGATAAAGTATTTCTCGATGAGGCGGAGCAGGTGGGACTAACAAATTTAAAGGGACATCGCTCAGTAGGCGGCATGCGCGCAAGCATTTACAACGCCGTTCCTGAGACGGCGGTCGAAGCACTGTGCAATTTCATGTCTGAGTTTGAGCAACGTTACGGTTGAACTATGGCGACTGATGAGCAACTTGAAACCATCCGGGCTCGTATCGATGCTATCGATGGGCAGTTACTGGAACTGATTAGTGACCGTGCGCGCTGTGCCCAGGAAGTAGCCGAGATAAAGCTCGCTGCCGTGCAGTCAGATACCAAAGCGTCACCCATGTTTTATCGTCCTGAGCGTGAAGCGCAGGTGCTTCGCGCTATTCAAGATAGGAATCCAGGGCCGCTGCCTGGCGATTATATGGCACGTATATTTCGTGAAATCATGTCTAGTTGCTTAGCGCTGGAGAAGCCTTTGTCGGTGGCCTTTTTGGGTCCCGTAGGCACCTATACTCAAGCTGCAGCCCGAAAGCATTTTGGACAGTCTGCCCTGCCTCATGCCCAATCATCTATTCAAGGGGTGTTTAGAGAAGTTGAAGAGCGTCGCTGTGATTTTGGCGTGGTGCCAGTAGAGAATTCTACAGAGGGAATGATCGGCCAAACGCTGGATTGCTTTCTCGAATCGCCCTTGCATATTGTGGGAGAGGTAGAGTTACCGGTTGTTCATCATTTATTCGTGGGCGCGGCTACGGGTAACGAAGAAATCACCAAAATTTGTGGTCACCCACAGGCATTAGCCCAGTGCCGAACTTGGCTGGAAACCCATTTGCCGCAAGTACCCCTTGAGCAAGTTGCTAGCAATGGGGAGGCGGCCCGACGGGCACAATCTGAGTTTGGTGTGGCCGCTATCGCTGGCGACATTGCGGCTGAAATGTACACTTTAGAGAAGCGCGAAGTCTCGATTCAGGATTATGCGAGTAACACGACGCGGTTTCTGGTTTTAGGTCGCGACTTTGTCCCCGCCAGCGGGCAGGATAAAACCTCGGTTATTATTGCCAGTCGTAATCGCCCTGGCGCACTGCTTAATTTGCTGAGGCCTTTTGAAAATGCTGGAATTAGTTTGACACGCATTGATTCGAGGCCTTCGAAAACTGAAAAATGGACATACGTCTTTTATATTGAGTTTGAGGGCCATCTCGAAGACCAAATCGTTGATGAAATAATGAACGAGCTCGAGGAGCAGTCAATTATGCTGAAGCGGCTTGGCTCCTACCCTTGTGCGCCCATTTAGCGCCCTGATCCCATGGTGGCCATTAATACCGCAAAGGTTGTTTTTTTAGGACTGGGTTTAATTTCTGGATCTTTGGCGCTTGCCCTCAAACGCGGCGGCTGGGCGGGCGAGATCACGGCGTGGGGCCCGCGAGCCCCCAGCCTCGAGCGTGGCCTAGCGCTTGGAGTAATTGATGGTTATGAGCTTGAGCTGAGCAAGGCGATCGCCTGTGCTGACGTTCTTATTATTGGCGCGCCGCCGATTTCGACGGGAGAATTATTGGCTACTTTACCCGCGAAATTAAAGGCTCTTAATGTGACCCCTATTGTTACCGATATGGCGAGTATGAAGGGCTGGGTTATTGAGCAAATGACTGAGGATTATCCGCGTTTTGTTCCCGGTCACCCAATAGCGGGCTCAGAAAACAGCGGCGTGACAGCTGCCAGAGCGGATCTTTTCGATGGTCGTGAAGCTATTCTGACGCCAGATGA
>JAQWYY010000022.1 GCA_029253705.1 Luminiphilus sp.
CCAGTGACCTTGGTATATAGCGCTATTGTTCTGCTGTTAATACCGAGGGCGTTTCCCCTCTAGCAGTGGTGAGAGAGGTTGTCACAGCTATAAGTTATTGATGTGATCGAAATAAGGTAGGTAATCGTGTTTTATGTCCGCATTTTCTCCGGTGCCACCTTTGACGCCATCGGCGCCAAGTGATGTGAGATCAAACGGAATTATGATGCCTGCGAAGGGTTCGCAAACATAATTGTAGGATCGGCCCCAAGGATCGGTGGGTATTGATTTGGTGTAACCATCCTCAGGAAAATTGAATGGTGGATTTCCTGTTTTTGCGGGCCTTACTAAGGCTAGCAGACCTTGTTCAGTCCATGGATAAGATGGGTTGTCGCCCATATATGCCTCAAGTGCTCCTGCCAGCGTTCGAAAATCTTCGAGAATTTGATCTATCTGCAATTTTTGGGTGAAGTAGCTAATGTTAAGTGTGGCGTCCAGTGCGGCAGCAGGATCCTCGCTGCAGTAAATGCTGATATCCATCGGCAGGGGGTTAAGGTTGGCGACGGTGTCAACAACGACAAAGTCCTTGTAAACCGGAAACCCTTGATAATCTCTGCCGAGATACTTGCCACAAGTAACGTTACCCGGGTATTGCGCCATGTCTTTGTAGTTTGAGGATCGCATCTCAGGGCTTTCATCTAAAATTTGAGTGACCTGCTCTTCTGTCGAGGCGCAGCCAACAAGCAGCCCGAGCAAGGCGCTGTAAATAAGAGTTATGGTGAGACGGGGCATATTTAAATTCTCGGAGTTGATTCACTCGGCACTGTGACGTTATCTGTGACGAGTGTCAGGATCAATTGATGGGCACTTGAGCCCGGTACGGGTGCTAAAAAATAAGTCCGCAGCTATTATCGCAAGTCTTTTTAGGAGGGGCTAGGGGTAATTACGTCAACAGCCCGCTCTCCCCTAATGCCCGCAGTTCAAATTTTGTATTCGGCATCCATTCAGTTAGAGCTGTCAGCTAGGCGAGTAAAATTATGAGCCACGGCTGGCAGGGAGCCCGCTTTGCTAAAATCAATCTCAGAGCCTTCGTGGGGGTACAGTCAAGAAAGCTCGATAGCTAACCCTTAAAATTTAATCCGCACTCGAAAAAACCCATTGCCGGGTGGGTTATGCTAAGACAACATGTATAAAAAAACCGGATAAAGGGGGTGAGGGTGTCGCTTAAAATAGCTTCGGACAGTAGCCCAGTCGCACCGACAAGGCCAAGCCAAATATTTTCCGTTGAAGAGCGGTTGACATTGACAACATCCAGTAATGTGTTGGGTTTTTGGCTGGTGGCTCAAACTTGGATTTTGGTTTTCTTGCTTTTGGGTTTGGCTGCTAGCTACCCAGGAGCACTGACCGCGCTGCTTGTTTTAGTGGTATTGCCTGGGCGACAGTTAGGTCTCGCCGTTCTCATGCACGAGGCTGGTCATGGCTCTTTGTTTGCCAGCTCCGCGCTCAATCGTATTGTGGGTCAATGGTTTTGCGCGCTGCCCACCTTGGGCGATTTGCCCAGTTATGCGGCGGGTCATTTGGAGCATCACAGAAAAGCGGGCACCGCTGACGATCCAGATCTCGTTAACTACGCGGCCTATCCCATCTCAAAACAAAGCTTTAGGCGAAAAGTAGTTCGAGATTTGACTGGGCAAACCGGCTTTAAGCTATTGATGAGTCTTTTTAAGGGTGGTGCCGGCAATATGAACCGAGCCCAAGTTTCTGGGCGAGCGCTGCTTCTCAAGCAAATATGGGTGCAAATGGCTCTGTTCCTTGTTCTCTATATGCTGGGGTGGGGGTGGACATGGATACTTTGGTTTGCCAGTTTTATGACAACCTACATGCTAGTTATTCGGCTACGCCAAATTGCTGAGCACGGGGCGGTACCCAACTTATATGACCTCGACCCCAGAATTAATACACGCACGGTTGACGCGCCCCTCTGGCAGCGATTTTTGGTGGCGCCCCATGGCGTAAATTTTCATCTGGAGCACCACTTTATGGCAGCAGTACCGTGTTACCGGCTCGCCGATCTGCGCCGGTTGCTGCATGCCCGTGGTTATTTTGATGCAATACCCAAAGACTCAAGTTATTTCGAAGTATTGATGAAAGTGTTGCAACCGTCGCCATCAGCATCCTCCTAAACTCTCTCGTATCAGCCAGTTAAAGCCTTTGCCTACATATGAACTGTGTTTATTGGCTTTGCGGGCCTAAAGTTTCGGTCTCGCGGTCATTTACTACTGCGCAGGCACGAATGACGCGATACACAGGGGCCAAAGATGGTCCGCCATAGAGACAGGGAGATGTCCATGAAAACTACGTTTAAATCCTTAGGTTTAATGTCGCTACTTATGAGTGCGAGTGTAGCCACGGCGGCGCCGGCGATGCCCGTTGACCCGCTAAAAGATACGCGCTCGGCTTTAATTTACGATGCGCCTATAGAGCAGCTTGATCCTGTTGCTATGGAGAGTGCTCGCGGGGGCTTGGCGCCTCTCGCACTTGCACTTGGTATAGCCGGTGTAGATTTAGCCTTGATGAGTTTTTATTGGGGGATTTACGTGCCCCACTATGCATCGTCTGACCTGCACTATTATAAAGCGCCGTAGAAGCGCGAAATGGCAGGTTGTCAGACAAGCTTCTGCACTGTGACGTACAAGTGCTCAAGCTTGATCCTAGCCGGGTACCTCACTTGGCTAGGCTTTCTCACCGCCACTTCGGTGCAAAGCCAGCCAGCTTACCCAGTGTATGAGCCCCACAGCACTCCTCCAAGCCCCACAAATGCAGCGTCGCTCAACGACTGCGGACTTCGCGCGGTTATCTCCATCCTTGCCGAAAAAGGTCTTTATCCTAAGCTGCCTACACTTGTTGGTTTGCTCAGCTTCCGATACCTCAACACCGGGGGAAGGCCCGCCGGTGAGGGATATTCGTTGTCAGATCTTCAGTGGCTTTTACATTATTTTGGCGTCCCTTCACGGGGCTATTTTTTGCCGCGCTCCAGTTTAAAAAAAGGGCTGCAGCCCCTGATTTTAAGAATTTCGGGAGAGGCTGGTGGCCATTTCGTGGTTTTACAATCGGTCGACGATTTTGGAGTTGCGACTATTTACGATCCATCCCAAGGCGTTCTTGCCATCCCCTTGGAGGCCTTGGCTTCACGCTGGGTGAATTCCATAGGGCGGGGCATCGCATTAGTCACGGGAGACATCACTGCCCCCGTGACCACTAACAATAAGCCCTAGCTTAAATCCCTTTGTTTGAGACCAAGCTCCGCGATAAGTGCCGCTTCTCGAGTAGCGATTTGGGTGTTGGTTATAATCGCAGTACTTGATTCCGCATTGAGCAGGTAGGTTTCAGCGACACGTCGCAGGTCATCAAGCGTGGTCGAGATCACCCCCCGTCGGAAGGCTGCGCGGTGATCAGCAGTGCGCGCAAACAGGGATTCATGGAAGTGTTTACGTGCCTCGCCAGCGGGTGATCCGGGCTTATCAAGGCTGCCTATGATGCCAAGAATAGCCTCTTCTAAGGTTTCGGCTTCATGATTTTTGGCCATAAACCAGTCAATCGCTCCGTCAAAATCCGCTAGAGTTTCACCGAGTCGCGGGTCTCGGTAGGAGAAAAACCGAAACGCCCCCACGTTACCGTCATGGCTGGCGCCGCCACCATAGGCACCACCTTGCTCTCTAATAGCACGGTGCAAGAAACCGTTACGCAGAACTGCAGACAGTACTGTAAGAGCGGGTGCATCTGCATGGCTAGAGGGCACTGTTTGATACGCTTTAGCGCAAAAGTTTACCTGCGTGTTGGTGATCCAGGCTTCGTGGCGATGCTCTCTGATGGCTTCAGGCTGCCATAGCTGACCCGCTGCGCCTTGAGATCCCGATTCCAAGGCTTCTAGAGCATGATTCTCCGCTGCTTTAATATTTTGTGAGTCCGCAATGACGGCTATTTGTAATCCTTGGGCCTCAACAATGCCGCCGTGTACCTCCGACAGCTGTGCCATAAAGCCCTGCAGTTCACTATCGTTTGCAAGGCGATCATCGAGCTTTCTCAAGCCGCGAATGCCTTCCAATCCGCCCTGCTCGTGGGCGCGCAAAGCTAGTGGGCTCATACCAGCAGTCGCGGCTGTCATGGCTAGACTGTGTCCGCTTCCGGTAATTGATTGATCCCGCCTGGCTCTGATCTGGTTAATGAGCTCGCGTATGCGAGGCCCTTCGTCAAACCTGGTGTTTGAGAAGGTATCCTGCATCAACGCTGCTTGCTGTTGGGAGCGGTTAGCTAGCGCTTTGGATGATATCAGTAGCCAGCCACTGCAATCCTGTACGTCGGCTCTGCTGCTACGGGTCATGGTTGCAACGCTGAGTGCCCCCACCGTAGCCGACTGACGCTCTTGTATTGCCAGGTAGTCGGCGGGCCCAGCCCCAAGCTCTCCGATGAGCCCTGTAACCAAGGGTAAATTCGCCATTTCCTGCTCGGACAATGCGGGGAGGGGCTTTACCCATTGCTGATAGACCAGGCCATTAGTCCCGGTTGTATAGTTCCAGACATCGATACCTTTTTTATGGGCAACGCTAGATTTGGGTTCTGAAACATCATCTGGAATGTCACTTAGCGTTACCTTCGGCAAGATATCTGGGTCATCCTCAATGGCCTGACGGGCCTTTAATTTTTCGGCAAGATCTAAAATCTTAGAACGCCCTGCATCGTCCAAAGATGCTGCCATCGAGTTTAACCGGCCTCGTTCGGCGTTTTCTCGTCCTGTGGTGAGATTGCTATCGGGGGCTAGCGTTAGCGTAACGCGATGTGGGTTGTCCAACAGCAAGCGTCTAATCAAACCGGGTACGTAATCATTGCTTAAGCTGCGCTCGCGAATGGTCTCAAGAATAGGATCAAGGTTAAGTGCTGCGAGCGAGTCGCCTCCGTGCACTGCAGCCCCGAGTGCCCGCAACATTAGGTTGAGTCCGTAGGGCATGCCGTCACCGGTCAATTCCCGTTGAGACAATTCAATTTGGTGAAGTATGGCCTCAAGCCTTTCTGCGGGGATGCCCGTCTCGGAAATAGTCTTTATGACTTCGATAACAGCATTTTCGAATTCTTCCACTTGGTTGCTGTCGCTGCCTTCAATGCCGCAGCAAAACACCATTTCGCGCATAGATTCTTCCACACCGCAGAGTGGCGATGGTGCCGTCCCCAAAGGGGTAGTTTCGAGGAAATGCATAAGAGGTGAAGCACTGTTTTCCATGAGCACTGCAGCCAGAACTTGTGCTTCTAGCATGGCGAGAAGGTCAGAGCTTTCACCCAGCTTCCAGCCGATAACATGATGCGTCTTTCGCCCCAGCTCGCCGTCGTCTTCGACCGCGTAGGGATGTGTGGCGCGGGTGGGCGCGGAAAAAGCGTGCTCTAGATCTACTGATATTTTAGTTTCAGACGCTTCAAAGCGATTGAGAACGGCTGTTTCAAAAACCGCTTGATGATCTTGGGCTGGTATATCACCAAAAGTGAGAAAAACTGCGTTGCTGGGATGGTAGTGGCGGGTATAAAAATCTCTGAGCTCCTGGTAGCTAAGGTCAGGAATGTTCTCCGGGTCGCCACCACTATTGTGGTGATAAGTGTTGCTGGGAAAGAGTTCGAAGCACAGTCGATCCCACAAGACGGCAGAGACCGAAGACATAGCCCCTTTCATTTCGTTGAAGACGACGCCTTTGAAAACAAGGTTCCCCTTAGCGTCCTCAGGATTTTCAAACTCAACACGATGCCCCTCTTGCGCAAAGTCCAGGGGATCAAGCCGAGAGAAAAACACTGCGTCGAGATAAACCGACAGTAAATTACTAAAGTCCTTTCGGTTTTGTGTGGCGAAAGGATAAGCGGTCCAATCAGAGCTCGTAAATGCATTCATAAAGGTGTTTAAAGAGCGCCGTAGCATCATGAAAAATGGATCGCGAACGGGGTAATTTTCGCTGCCACAGAGCACCGTGTGCTCAAGAATGTGGGCGACCCCTGTCGAGTCCTCTGGAACAGTACGCAGAGCTACCATGAAGACATTTTCGGGGTTGTCGCACTGCAAATGTAAATGCTGCGCACCGGTAGACGGGTGAACGTACTCCTCAACCGTAACATTCAGTGCGGTAATAGTTGCGCTGCGCTGCTTTTGAAAGGTAACAGTAACTGGGTCTTGAGCTAATGATTCCATGAAAATTCCGATTTTTGAGGAGATGGCGAGGTGCTATTGGAGTCTATTGTAACGCGAAGCGGGCTAGTTAGCGTCTTCAAGTTCGATACGAAATATTTTAGGCCAACGCTTTCCTGTGACCCAAATAGCGCTGGTTTTAGGGTCTTGAGCAATGCCATTGAGCACATCGGTATTGCTGTCTCGATCTTCTTCACGCAGTAGACCGTCGACGGATATTTCATGGGTGACAACGCCGGTTTCCGGATCGATAACGACGATGGTGTCGGTTAGCCAGACATTGGCCCAAATTTTACCATTGATCCATTCGAGTTCGTTCAGCTTTCCCAAGGGCTCACCGTTCAAAGTGACGTCCAGTATCGCAGTCTTGCCGCCATTGCTTAGGTCAATGTTGTAGAGCCTTGAAGACCCATTAGACAGCCACAGCGTCGATCCATTATGGGTAACACCCCAACCCTCTCCGCTGATTTTTCCGGTGCTCAAAATCTCCAGTGTAAAGGGGTCCATGATTAATAGCTGACCCTCCCGCCAAGTCAAAACCCATAAGCGGTTAGCGAGCAGGGTTAACCCCTCAGCAAATACTGTCTTGGGCAACTCGGTCTCGCGGTTCAACGTCATGTTGGGCCATGAGTACACGCGCACCGCAGATTTACCGTACTGCCCTGAACTCACGTAGAGCTCCGAGTCAGAAATATAGAGCCCCTGTGTAAAGTTTCGACGCTCCATAGGTCTAGATTCGACGGCGACAGCGCGCTGTTTGTTAACCTGAAAAACTGCGGTCTCAGCTATGACGCCTTGACCAAATAAAGACAGGGCAATCGCCAATACATAACGGGATGTTAGTGTCATAGTGGTCGGCCCCGAACAACCCCACGTTTTAGAAAGCGCGCGGGTGATAATGCTTGCTGCAAATACCTTGGCACTGGGCTGGGTTCGCCCATGATATCGCTGACTAACACTTCGGCTGTTAGAGGCGCTGCGGTTAGCCCTCTCGATCCTAGCCCTGCCAGCACAAATAGTCCTGGTACCACTGGGCACTCTTCATCTATAAACCGCGTTTTTTTTGTCCTTAGGCCTGCGTAGCAGGCATTAAATTTTTCTCTGTCAGGCACTGGGCCAACAACTGGCAAATAATCCGTGGTGGTGCAGCGCAGCGCTACATGGCCAGCTAGCTTAGCTGTTGTCGTGGAGAAGTTCAGAGATGGCAGGGCGCGAGCGAGCTTTTGAAGGTTTGTTATGTGATCTGCGTGGCGTTCATCGAGTGCGCTATCTTGGGGTCCATAGGTGGCCCCCAAGCAATGTATACCCTGTCGGGGTGGTGGCAGGTATCCCTCGTGACAAAAAGCGGTGCGGAGGTTTCTGGAAGATTCCGTCGCTGCAACATGGGTGGTTTGCCCGCGAATCGTTTGCAGGGGTAACCAGTCAGTGTCCTGGAGTGTCGTTAGTTGGTTCGCAGTGGCCAATATGACAATGTCGCTCTCGTAGCGATTACCGAGGCTGTCGTCGGTCTGCCAGCCTTGGGTTGCCTGTGAAAAAGTACAATCGCCGCAAAATTCCAACAGTGTAATTTCTGGATGGGATAAACGCTCGCGACAAACTGCAGCAGGGTGCAGCCAACTTGCACCAGGGAAAAATAGTGCGGGCTGAGTTAGTGGAGCGCCCAATTGCACTGACGCCTCGTCACTATCGAAAACATGAAAAGGCAGGTCGCGGTGTTTGAACTGCTCCAAATAATTAAGGGTTTCAGAATCGTCGGTCACCTGCAGGTACCCGCAGCGATGCCCATCAACCCCCTCGACTAAAGTGCTTCCGAGTAGCTGATCGTAAAGTCGCGTCGCGATTTGGTAACTGGCAAGTGCAAAGTCTGCCAGCACACCATGGCGCCTTGATGGGCGCGTGTAAGTAATTCCCTGAAGATTACTCGAGCCGCCACTGGCGACCGCCTTGGCCTCAAGCACTGTGACACAAACTCCTCTCTCTGCCAGCGCGCGCGCAGCGAAACTGCCTGCCAGGCCAGCACCAATCACCACAGCTGTTGTTGGTGGTGCGCTTTTTGGGGTTAAATCCCAGGGCGTTACGCCTGATGCCTTTGAAGGTTCCTTTAGATGGGCAAGTTGCCCCCAAAGGGCCTCGCGCTTGACACCAAAGCCCGAGCGTTTGTGTACCTTAAAACCGGCTGTAGTCAGCCCTCGGCGGACTTCCCCTGCGGCGGTGAATGTCGCGAAGGTTGCTTCTTTTTGGCTCAGATCAGCCATAGCGGTGAATATAGGTGTCGACCAAGCACTCTCGTTTCGTGCCGGTGTAAAACCGTCAAGAAACCATAGGTTAAAATACCGCCGTCTTCGCGATGCAAGGTCAATCAACGCCTGCTGTGCATCCTCCCACCAAAGGTCTAGGGTAATGTGCAAGTCGGCCCAATACAGTCGATGGCAGCCGAGAGTGGCTTGCGGCCAATCTTCTATAAGTCGCCTCGCTAGGTAAGACAGCGAAGGCCACTTTTCCCAAGCTCTCTGTAGTTCGCTTTTGTTTAAAGGTTGAGCTTCGAAGCCGACATAATGCAGCGTCGAATCTGCTGCTCGCTGATCACCTGCATTAAGCCAGGCTTCCACAGCAAGCAGGCAATTCAGTCCAGTGCCGAAGCCTGTCTCAGCAATCGTAAGGCGCCTTTTTTTAGCATGTGCCAAAAACTGGCTTCCCTCTAAAAACACGTAGCGACTTTCCGCGATGCCGTTATCGGTAGAATAGTAAACATCATCGTATTCCCGAGACACGGGAATACCGTCCCGCCATTCAATATCGGGTGCCGGTGTTGGCTGCCAATGACTGTTATCACGATTGATCAATGATGGTCCTAAATTTCAACAAAACGATGTGTTTACAATTATCACCATTGTGCCCCTAGCCGAGGAGACGACAAAGCGTACAATAGTGACTTTTCACAGGCGTCATAATCATGCAAAAAGGTCAGGTACTCGAAGCTAATCAACTTGCCACCATTGCCGCCAACCTACTAAATAACGGTGTCCTGGAAGCGGAGCGCACGACGGCCAAACGCATTTTTAGGGAGCTCGAAGGGCGCCGAAAAGTGACCCTTACGCAGCTTAAAATGGAAGATGGCGGTACCGTTAGAATGGATTTGGCAATGGACGCCAGGGCTTTTAATGGCAGCTTGAACTTTTCTGCGTGGCGCGATGGTGTGCTCGCTTTGGTCGCCCGGCTCTCAGATGACCTCCGTACGGGTAAGCCTTTGCCGGTTTTCAAGCCCCTTGATACAGAGGAGCAGGGGTCTGATGGTGTCAGTGATTTAAATCTTATTGGTTCTGTGGGGGGGACCAACCACGATGGCATGATCAATGCCGTCATGTTGGGCCTCGCCCCCGACCCAGAACGCCCCATTGTGACGTTTAGCCTGATTTACGTGGACCCCGATCAGTTTTTGTCTGCGGATGCAGCGTCGACGTCATCAAGCAGCTGAATCGCAGACGGGGGCACGATGGTGACGGTCTCTTTCTTCCCCGGCGCCATAACGGTTGCCTCGCCTTTGGCAACTTCCTTGTTCTCTTGATTTCTCACGATCGTTGCTATGGTCACCCAGGGTCTGCTGGCGTGTTTGTCAGTAACCTCCAGTGCAACCGTGAGGGTATCACCCAAAGTCACAGGCGCTCGAAATTGCAGCGTTTGACCTAGATAAATTGTCCCTGGGCCGGGAAGCTCCATAGCAATAGCTGCTGAAATAAAGGCTCCGGTGAGCATGCCATGGGCAATGCATTCGCCGAACTGGGTAGTAGCGGCATACTCGGGATCGAGGTGGACCGGGTTGTGATCGCCTGAAACGGCAGCGAAAAGCTCGACTTCTCGTGTTGTCACGAGGCGGCTGTAGTCAGCGGTATCACCTACATTGATTTCGTCAAAGGTAAGGTTGGTGATTTGTGTGGTGTCGGACATACCGTTCTCCTTATTTCTTGGATCTAAAAATGTAAATGTTACTGAAGGCACAAGGGTGGCAGGTTGACCCCGTGGCATGCAAGACAACATCATGCCTTCCACCGTATTTTTTACCTGTTAGCAGAGGGATTTATGAATCAGGCCGATATTAACCGAGTTATTGCAGATCGGCTCGCCGCCTTGCAAATCTCTACTGACGTTAACACCCAAGCATTTCCCAGCATCATCGCCTTATTCGACGACGCGCTAAAAAGGCATGCAAATGCTACGGCTTGCTCAAGCTTAGGGCATTCATTGAGTTATCGTGAGCTGGATGGACTTGCCGGAAATTTTGCCGCTTGGTTGTCCCATGAATCTGGCCTGGCAATAGGCGACAGAGTTGCCGTCCAAATGCCCAATCTCATCCAGTATTTTGTCGTTGTATTGGGCGCATTGCGGGCGGGTATGGTCGTGGTTAATACCAATCCGCTCTATACAGAGCGTGAAATTGAGCATCAGTTTAATGATGCTGGCGTGAAGTTGCTCGTGGTGCAGGCCAATGTTGCGCAACAGGCGGCTGCTGTCTTGCCTCGCACGAGCGTTGAAAAGATTGTGATAACCGAGCTGGCCGATTTACACCCTCAGCCTAAGCGCTTTTTGGTCAATTTTATCGCCAAGCACATTAAAAAATTAGTGCCCCCATTTTCAATTCCCAGCGCGTTAAAGCTTAGAGATGTTTTATCGGCTGGTCGAAAATATCCCGTTGGGTCGCCTACTCACGTGCAGGCAGAGGATTTGGCTATGCTCCAATATACTGGTGGCACCACCGGCGTTGCCAAGGGCGCTATGTTGTCCCATGGCAATCTTGTGGCCAATGTATTGCAGGCAGACGCGCTGTTTGGCAGTTACAAACTTAAAGGGCACGGCGATACATTTGTGCAGCCACTGCCGGTGTACCACATTTATGCTTTTACGGCGTCTATGTACGCGTTATACGTGGGTGCACACACCGTTCTTATCCCCAACCCTCGTGACCTTCAATCAGTCGTCGACGCTTTTAAGACTTATCGCCCACGGTTATTTTTTGGATTGAATACTTTGTTTGTGGCTTTAACCAATAACGCTAATTTTAGAAGTTTAGATTTCAGCGACTTACAGGTGACATTTTCCGGCGGCATGGCCCTGACCAAAGACGCCGCAAATGCTTGGGAGCAATTAACACAATGTCCCGTCTCAGAAGGCTATGGGCTAACAGAAACCTCACCCGTTGCAACGGGAAATCCCGGAGGGGCTCAACAACTAGGTACCATTGGCTTGCCGGTGCCTAAAACTGAGGTGCGCGTTGTCGATGCAGATAATCAGCCCCAAGGCTTCGATGAGCCCGGGGAGCTATGTATCCGAGGACCGCAGGTGATGCAGGGATATTGGCAGCGACCTGAGGCGACGGCTGAGGCAATTGACACCGAGGGCTGGTTCCTTACCGGTGATGTGGCGGTTATTCAGCGAGACGGTTACCTTAGAATTGTTGATCGAAAAAAAGATATGATCGTCGTTTCGGGATTTAATGTTTACCCCAATGAGCTCGAGGATGTTTTGAGCAAACATCCTGGTGTCTTGGAATGTGCTGCAGTGGGCATTCCCGATTCGAAAAGCGGTGAAGTCATCAAAATGTTTGTAGTACTCAAAGATACAATGCTTACCGAGGCAGCGTTAAAAGATTTTTGTAAAACCCAGTTAACGGGATATAAAGTGCCAAAGCACATCGAATTTCGGGATGAGCTGCCTAAAACAAATGTTGGAAAAGTTCTGCGACGGGAGCTGCGAGAATCAGCTTGATAGCTGGTTTAATACGTAACTTTCGATGCTTAAAAAAATGAAAGATGCCCCGGTCCGCGTTATTCCGAACCCTATAAATTTCCCCGAGGATCTACCGGTCTGCGAGCGTCGTCTGGAAATTCGCGAGGCGATACAGCAGAACCAAGTTGTCATTATTGCTGGCGAGACGGGGTCAGGAAAAACCACTCAAATCCCCAAGATTTGTCTTGAGCTAGGAAGAGGGCAAGAGGCTCGAATTGGGCACACTCAGCCCAGACGCCTAGCGGCTCGTCGAGTCGCAGAGCGTATCGCTGACGAATTGGGATCCGAGTTGGGTGGTTTGGTGGGCTATAAGGTGCGCTTTAACGATGCTGTGGCACAGAGCACGGCCATCAAGCTAATGACAGACGGTATCCTGCTTGCGGAGCTCCAGCGGGATCGTGAGTTACGCGACTACGACACCCTTATTATCGACGAGGCCCATGAGCGTAGCCTAAACATCGACTTTATTTTGGGCTATCTACGAGCGTTGCTTCCTAAAAGGCCCGACCTCAAGGTCATTATTACCTCGGCTACCATTGATGTGGATCGTTTTTCCCAGCATTTTAACAATGCACCGATTATTGAAGTGTCAGGACGCCTGTTCCCTGTGGAAGTGCATTATTTGGGTGATTCGGAGAATGCAGAAGACGACGTAGAGGATCAGATTGCACGCGCCGTCGATGGCATTGTTGCTGAAGAATTTGGACCTCGAGGTGATGTTCTAATTTTTTTGCCGGGGGAGCGTGAAATCCGCGACCTTTCTCGCCGCCTTAAAGGTGATGAGCGACGCCAGATTTTACCCCTTTATGCTCGTCTCAGTGCGGCTGAACAAAATCGAGTGTTTAAGCCGACCGGCGGTGGTATGCGGGTAGTGTTAGCAACAAACGTCGCAGAAACCTCTTTAACAGTTCCGGGTATCCGCTACGTTATTGATCCGGGAACTGCCAGGGTGAGTCGTTATAGCCATCGCACCCGGCTGCAGCGCCTCCCCGTAGAACGTATTTCCCAGTCGAGTGCAGACCAGCGTAAAGGTCGCTGTGGACGAGTGGCGGCAGGTGTGTGTTTACGCCTGTACAGCGAGCAAGATTTTCTGGCAAGGCCGCAATTTACCGACCCGGAAATTTTGCGAACTAACCTTGCCGCGGTTGTCCTAAAAATGCTGGAGCTGGGCTTGGGTGAGGTCCAGAAATTTCCTTTTGTAGACCCTCCTGAAGGAAAGATGGTGCGAGATGGACAGCGATTGCTTGAGGAGCTGGGGGCTATATCTGCTCGGGGGAAGTTGACCTCATTAGGTCGAAAAATGGCTAGGCTGCCTGTCGATCCTAAGTTGGCTCGTATGGTCCATGCTGCGGGTGAGCTCAAGTGCCTAGAGGAAGTTTTGGTCGTAGTCAGTGCCCTTGCGGTTCAAGATCCAAGAGACAGACCCGCGGAGAAGCGCGCTCAGGCCGATCAAGCACACGCGCGATTCAATCATCCCCGTTCTGATTTTTTATCTTGGCTAAATTTGTGGCGCTACTACGAAGAACAACGGCAATTGCTCTCACAAAATCAATTTCGGAAGTTGTGTCAGCGCGAATTTCTTTCCTTTCTGCGATTGCGAGAGTGGCGAGAGGTTCATGCTCAACTGGTTATTGCCTGTAGGCAGGTACAACTGCGTCCCCGAGTTGAGCTAAATGAGGAAACAGATTTTGAAGGAGTACATAAAGCGCTGCTGTCCGGTTTGCTGGGTCAGGTAGCGCAACTTGATGAGGGTCGAAAATACAATGCCACGCGCAACCGGCAGGTTCAGATCTTCCCGGGGTCGGTATTGCATAAAAAGCCACCAAAATGGTTAGTCGCGGCAGAAGTTGTCGAGACTTCTCAGGTTTATGCAAGGCAATGTGCCGCTATTGACCCCAAGTGGCTCCTTCGAATTAACCCTCAAATTCTTAAGCGCCACCATTACGAGCCCGCGTGGCAGATGCGTTCCGGTCGGGTCATGGCCGTTGAGCGGGTGACACTTTACGGGCTCACTATTAGCGACGGTCATCGAATCCACTTTGGTGATGTTAATTTAGTGGCAGCACGAGAGATTTTTATCAGAGATGGTTTGGTCTCAGGGGATTATCGAAAACCTCCTGAGTTTCTTAAGGCAAATTTAAATGCCATCAAGGAGGTTCAGGATCTAGAGTCACGTACCCGCCGTCGTGACTTGCTGGTCGACGAGCAAGCCCTTTTTGATTTTTATGCCGAGCGAATTCCCAGTCACTGTGTGAGTGCCAGCAGTCTTGAGAAGTGGGTGAGACAGCTTGAAAATGATAAGCAACTCCGACTCGAACAGTCACAAATTTTAACGCGTGACCCTGGTGAGGCTGTTGCAGACCAATTTCCCTCTGAGCTGGAGTGGCGAGATACGAGCTATCGATTGAAGTACTGCTTTGAACCAGGGAGAGAGAATGATGGAATCTCGGTGACAATTCCTTTGCCCCTGCTTAACCGTGCCCCACGCTATCGTTTTGAGTGGCTGGTGCCAGGGTTATTGAGAGAAAAGTGTATTGCACTGGTTAAAGGCCTGCCCAAGGCCTGTCGCAAGCAATTGGTGCCAGTTCCCGATGTTGTTGATGCAGCACTGGCATCGATGCAGCCCGATGACGTGGCGCTGTGCTCCGCACTGGCGACCGCGCTGCGAAAAACTCGGGGCGTTGTTATCGCTAATGAAGACTGGGATATCAACGGGTTGACCGAGTTTTACAGGGCTAACATTAGAGTCGTTGATGAAAGAGGAAAATTGCTGGCACAGGGTCGAGATATGGCGGCGTTGGTGGTGGAATTTCGAGACGGAGTCGATAGGGAAGAGTCTAGCGAAACCACTGACTCCCCTGCACAAAACCAGGTTAAGAGCTGGACCTTTGGAGAGCTGCCCAATGTCTGGCGCACGAAAGCAGCGGGTATGAAAGTGGAGCGATTCCCAGCTTTAGTGGATCACGGCGATCGTGTGGCGATTGAGCTACACGACTATCAGGCCGACGCATCTGTACTGCATCGACGCGGCGTTGCTTCCCTAGCGATGACCTGTAGCAGTCAGACAGTTAAATATCTGCGCAAGCAACTGTTCGCTGACAATCAAGCTTCTCTGGCCCTGGTGGGCAGTGGCTTAGATCGCGTTGGATTGGTGCGTGAGACGATAATGGCGAGCATACTTGAGATTTGGGGTGAAACCCTGCCCAGGGACGAACCTTCATTTACTCAAGGTCTCAATTCAGCTAAAGGTCAATGGGTACCCACTGCTCTGGCGAAAGAGCAGATCATGATTAACTTCTTGCAACCCCTCGCTGAGGCTCAAAACCACCTCAATCAACTTACGAAGGCAGAGTTTTTGGCGGCACGTAATGATATTGCCGAGCAAGTCCAGTATTTGTTGGAGCCGGGTTTTATGGTCATGAATCCAGCCTATTGGATAGAGCAGTATCCGCGGTATGGCAAAGCGCTTCTGCATCGTATTCAGCGACTCAATGGTCAAACCGAAAAAGACCAAAAAAGCCTGAGGCTATTGCAGCCCAGCCTCACGCGACTGAAGGAAGCGGCTCAAAGTTATCCCGGTCTTGCCGCTTTGTCGCCTCCCGCTTTGCAATACCGATGGATGCTAGAGGAATTCCGAGTGTCACTCTTTGCCCAGCAGTTAGGGACGCGACTGCCAGTTTCTGCCAAGCGCCTCGATGAACAATGGCAAAAAGTAACAAACTGGTTAATTGAGAACCCAAGGTAAGTCCTGCCGCGTAGAACCTATATGGGCAGTTTTCGTGCATTTTCTAACGCACTCTCGTAGCATTGCCCAAGGTTTGATAGGGTCTGCAGGTTTGCAGAATTTGCAGCCCATTTTCGTGACGTGGAGTAAAGCAAGAGTGAAGCTTATGCGTAGTGGTTTGATCGCTTGTGTGTTGCTGACGGCGTCTCTCGCAAGTGTCTCAGCACATGCTACAGAAGACCCCTTAGAAGGCTTTAATCGTGCGGTATACGGTTTTAATAATGGCGCCGATAAATACGTAGTCCGACCGATTGCTGTCGGTTATAAGGCGGTTTTACCAACCCCGGCGCGAGTGGGCGTGAACAATTTCTTTAGAAATTTGATTGACGTCAATGCGGCTCTTAATGCCTTTCTTCAAGGGCGTTTCTCCTATGGTGCTAGCAATCTGGGGCGGGTTGCTGTGAATTCAACGTTGGGGTTGTTCGGCGTTATCGACGTCGCCAGCAAAATGGAGATCCCACAATACCAAACTGATTTTGGCCATACACTGAAGACTTGGGGCGTCGCCCAGGGCCCCTTTATCATGTTGCCGTTCTTGGGTCCCAGTACCATACGTGGAACCGCGGGAACACTGGTTGATGCCTATGCATCACCCTTGGGTCAAATTGGCGATCGGGACGCGCAATGGGGGCTAAGGGCCATATCTTTGGTGGACATCCGTGCGGCCTTGCTAGGCGCCGATGAGCTGTTATCGGGGGATCAATATATATTCCTCAGGGATGCTTATATGCAGCGTCGCGAGCTGCTAACTAATGACGGTGCCGTGTCTGATGACTTTTCTGAGTTTGACGAGGGCTGGGAAGGGGACGATCTCTGAAGGCCTCAACAACAGGCCCAACTCATGAGCAGTGAGGTGAATGCGAGATGCGTACTAATTGTTGATGATCAGTTAGCGAGGGCGCAGCATTTGGTCGATGCCCTAGAGATGGCAGATTTTCACTTTGATGTTGCCAACGAGGTGCCCGATTTAGAGGGTGCGTTGGGTCCACAAAGTCCTTGGGACTGTGTGCTTTGCCATGCGGGTCTTTCTAATGTGTCCTGGGCCTCTGTGCGCAGAGCTATGCGTAACTTCGATGTACAGGTGCCGGTCATCGTTATTGCTGATGAGCAGGACGTCGATTCGATGAAAACCGCGTTAGGTCTGGGCGCTACGGATTTTTTTGTGAGGCCTAGGACGCGACCAGGGCTTTTGAAGCGCTCTATAGAGCGATGTGTTAACCATCGCCATTTGCAGCGAGAACTCAAGGCTAGTAAAGAGGATGTAGAGCGAAGCAATACTGAGCTTCGTCATTCCCTGCGAGTTTTGGAACAAGATCAGCAGGCCGGTCGTCAGGTTCAAAGAGCTTTGCTGCCCTCGGGTGCCCTGCATAAGGGAGACTATTGGTTTAGCCACACTATAGTTCCTTCGTTATATCTAAGCGGAGACTTCACTGACTACTTCAGCGTCGGTGATGATGAAATAGTCTTCTTTCTGGCCGATGTATCTGGGCACGGAAGCTCATCAGCTTTTGCGACAGTCCTTTTAAAAAACCTTTTCGCGCGCAAGCGGTCTGACTTTTTACGCCGAGGGGATCATGCAGTGGTATGTCCTCGTGAAATGTTGGAGTTAGCCAATCACGAACTCCTAGAATTGGTAATTAATAAATACGCGACAATGATTGTTGGCGTTTTAAATTTTAAAACACACCAACTTACCTACAGTGTTGCTGGCCACCTTCCGCATCCGGTGCTGCTGGACTCAGAAAGCGTTCGATATTTAGAAGGGGAGGGCCCTCCTGTAGGTCTTATCCCTGAAGCGTGCTATAGCCAGCATCAGGTAGCGTTGCCAGATCACTTTGTACTGGCGTTGTTGTCAGATGGCATTCTTGAGCTCTTAGGTACTGGCAACCTAATCGAAAAGGAAGCGCTACTCTTAAGCCGCTTGAAGGGACCCTTGCAGAGCCCTAGGTCACTCGCTACGAGACTGGGACTAGAGGCTGTAGATCCGAATCACCTTCCTGACGATGTAGCAGCTTTGTTTATAACGCGAGGCTTCACTTGAGCGATTGCCAAATCCGCGCGGGCAGTAATGGAGGAGCACACGTTCTCAAACTACAGGGCGATGTACGTTTGGTGATGTGTACTGCCCTCGACGAGTATTTCGAAAATATGTTTTGCGAGCCAGATTTTCTGTCTGTTTGGGTCGATGTGACAGAGGCGACGGGGCTGGACAGCACAACTCTTGGAATGCTCGCCAAGCTTGCGATCAGCACTAAGGCGAAGTTTGGATTCAAACCTGCGATTTTTAGCTGCGATCCCAGTATCGATAGGCTGTTACAGGCCATGGGTTTCAGTCAGCTTTTTGAGGTTCGCAGTGAAAGATGCGATATGGAATGCTGTCGCGATTTACCCGCAAGAAATGCGAGTGAAGATGAAGTGCGCTTGAAGGTTATTGAAGCGCACCGCACCTTGATGGGTCTCAATGAGGCTAACCACGAGGCATTTCAAAACTTAGTCATGACCTTAGAAGCTCAATGATCCCTCATAAGTAGGTGCTCTAGGCTTACCTGATCAGCGGCAAACCGTCGGATGCCATCTGAGAGTTTATCGACCACCATTGCATCGTCATTCGTTTGCCAGCGGAAATCGCTCTCAGTAAGGGCCAATGGCGCGTCTAGAGTATTCGTGGTCGGCGCCAGTGCCCTCACCAGGGTTTCATGGTTGCCGCTCATTGCTTCCATCAGGTCTGGGCTTATAGTGAGACGATCACAGCCGGCTAAAGCCTCGACCTCACCTACGTTTCGGAAGCTAGCCCCCATAACAACGGTGTCGTAGCAATGGCTTTTATAGTGATCGTATATCTGTATGACGGATTGCACGCCAGGATCCTCAGCGGGTTGGGTTACCTGGAGGTCGGTATTAGCTAGATACCAGTCGAGAATACGCCCCACAAAGGGTGAGATTAGGAAGACGCCAGCATCAGCACAGGCCTGTGCCTGAGCAAAGCCAAATACCAGTGTCAGATTACATTGGATACCTTCGCGCTCTAAAATTTCCGCGGCGCGAATGCCTTCCCAAGTTGCGGCAATTTTGATGAGGATGCGATCACTGCTAATGCCCTGTTGGTCGTACAAAGCGACTAATTCTCGTGCTTTAAGCACTGTAGCTTTGGTGTCAAAAGAAAGGCGTGCGTCTACCTCTGTACTGATCCTACCGGGAATTAACTTGATAATTTCTGTGCCAACAGCAACGGAGAATTGATCACAGGCCCCTGCCCGAGAATATTCGCCGGCTCTAACGGTCTCGACCACTTTTTCGAATCTTGGCATTTTTGCTGCCTTTAACAAAAGAGACGGGTTAGTGGTTGCATCTTGCGGCTTTAAACGCTCAATAGCATCAATGTCCCCGGTATCTGCTACGACATCAGTCATGGCTCGAAGTTGGTCAAGTTTGTTCATTGTGTTTATATCCGTGAGTTGGGTTTTTTGCGCTCAAAGGTCGCAGTGAGGCTATTCAAGCACAGATTCTTTACTCTGACGTTGTGTTACCTCTGCTAAAGCCGCCAGTAATACGCCAGAGTCGGCATCGACCAGATGAGCCCTTTCACTAAGCGCCCTGCGAAAAAGACGGCCGCCAGGCTGTTGGTGGAAGAGTCCTAGTAAATGCCGCGTTACATGATTAAGTCGGCCGCCATTTTTCAGGTAGATGTCTACGTATTCAGACAGCTCGGCAATAACGGCTTCTCGACTGGTAGCTGGATCTTTGGCGCCGAAAAGCCTTGAGTCAACAGAGCTCAATAGCCATGGCGTCTGATAGGCAGCTCTGCCAAGCATGACTCCGTCGACTTCAATCAAATGCTCTTCGCACTCCTCCAGGCTTTGAATACCTCCATTTAAAACGATGGTGAGGTGTGGAAATTGTTTTTTTAGGGCATAAACCCAAGCGTAGTTAAGTGGGGGGATCTCCCGATTTTGCTTGGGAGATAAACCCTCCAGCCATGCTTTTCGGGCATGGACGATAAACACATTGCATCCGCCCTCTGCGACAATACCCACAAAATCGCATAATTCCTCAAAGCTCTCCTGATGATCAATACCGATGCGCTGCTTAACGGTAACGGGTATATCTACGGCCTCTCGCATGGCTGCTACACAATCGCGAACAAGTTCAGGCTCTGCCATGAGGCATGCGCCGAATCTCCCATTTTGTACCCGATCTGACGGGCAGCCACAGTTAAGGTTAACCTCATCATAGTGCCTGGCTTCAGCCAACTTTGCGCACTGGGCTAAATCTTGTGGGTTTGCTCCGCCCAATTGTAAGGCTAGAGGATGCTCTGGGCTGCCATAATTTAAGTGTCGATCAACATCGCCGTGCAGAAGTGCACCCGTGGTTACCATCTCGGTGTAAAGCCGACTTCGGTGAGTAAGTTGTCGCCAGAAGTGTCGACAATGCCGATCCGTCCAATCCATACAAGGTGCTGTACAAAAGCGCCAGGGTGAAGGCTCGGCAAATTTATTTGGATTGAGAGGAGTTAAATTCATAGTCATAGGGTAGAGTAGTTGGGTGTGTCAGCACCAGTCCTAGTACGTACAATAGGGCGACCTTGAGGCGGATCCCCGGTAGATGTCTAGTAAATTGCTTTGTGTTGTTGGTTTATTTTTCATGATCACGATGCAGCTACCTTCAGTGCTCGCTCAGACTGGCGATGATGTCCTGACCACCGAGACAATTGTGGTCAGCGAAAATACCGCTGACACGGTATTAGGTCGCTACATAGCCGATAAAGCCCGGGCTTTTTCTAAATCTGACATAGAGTTTTCTCGGGCTCGAGGAAACGCTCCATTCCTTCCAGTGGCTTATCTCGGTACGTCTTATTACGACGATGCCACGGTACGCGAATTTCCAGAGGCTGGGGGCTCTGTCCGTTATCAGGAAAGTACCGCAAGTGCTGCAGGGGGATTGCCTTTTCTACTTAATCAAACGGATGCGTTAGTTTTAGGTTTTTACGCGAGCCATAGTGAGTTCACTGTTGATGATTCATCTTTAACCGAAGCGGAGAAGTTTCGTGTCGATACTGCAGCGATAGGCTTGGGCTACGTCAAACAGTGGAACGACGATTGGCAGCTGATGGGTTTTTTGTTGCCCTTTTATAACGATAATAATCTTGAGACTGGCCAATCCTATTGGCAGACCATGGGCGGTGTTTTTGCCCGTTATACGGCCTCGAATGACGTCTGGTGGATGTTTGGGGCCTTCGCAAGTACATCGCCATTTGATAAGTATTGGCTGCCGTACGTTGGAATTTCGTACACGATTGATAAAGAGTGGACGATTAGCGGTATTATGCCGTGGCCTCAGGTGATTTATGCGCCGTCCCCCGATTGGTTTGTCGCTGTTGGTGGAATGATTTCGGGGTCTGGTTGGGCGATAGACGCCCAGCAAGGTGTTGCAAGCCGAGATATCAACGCTTTTGACCTTGGTGTAGATTTTAGCCGACGTATAAAGGGAAGCTTGTGGGCATCTGTTAGTGCTGGCGTTGGGGGTTTAAGAGCACTGCAGTTTGATGACGGCAGTGATCTTGACGGTCCTAGTTTTGATATTTCCCGAAGCCCATTTATCCGTCTAAATTTAGCAATAAGGCCGGGCGACACTTTTTAAAATTACGGCTGAATTAGTTTGCACGCAGTTTGCTGCTGCCATACGAGGAATAGAAAAACTATGTTGGAGACGTCACACATTAACCGCCGTCGAGTTATTCAAGGAATGGGCCTCAGTTTGGGGCTGGTCTCCCTACGAGGATTTGAAGTTGCTGCGGCAGCACCGGCCTATTTCACCCATGGTGTTGCCAGTGGCGATCCGTTGAGCGATCGGGTGATTTTGTGGACAAGAGTGCTGCCGGGTGATGGCGCTCTAGTGACGTTGACGGGGCGCTGGGAAGTTGCTGAAGATTTGCAGTTTAAGCGGGTTGTCACCAGCGGCGAAACGAGTACCGGCCCCGAGAGAGACCACACCGTTAAGGTTGATGCAACGGGGCTGCAGCCGGCTACTAACTACTGGTACCGCTTTGTTTTTAATGGCGTGACCTCTGCGGTTGGTCGCACGCGAACACTGCCTGTTGGTGCGGTGGAGACTTTTAGTTTGGCTGTTTGTTCTTGTTCGAATTACCCCCAAGGCTATTTCAATGCTTACAGAGACATCGCGCAGGCAGATATTGACGTGGTGATGCATCTTGGAGATTACATTTACGAATATGCTCAGGGCATATATGCGAATCCTTATGTGGTGGACTCGTTAGGGCGAGCTGTAGTGCCGGAGCATGAGATACTGGTGTTGGAAGACTATCGCCAACGCTACGGACTTTATCGCACCGACCAGGATCTGCAGGCCGCTCATGCTGCGCACCCTTGGATTTGTGTTTGGGATGATCATGAGTTGGCGAATAACACATGGCACAGTGGGGCTCAAAATCACAGTGATGATGAAGGCGATTTTTTTGCGCGCATGCAGATGGCCCGAAAGGCCTACCATGAGTGGATGCCGATTCGAACGCCTGCGCAAACCGATCAAGGGCCGATTTATCGATCTTTTCAAGTCGGTGATCTTGCCGACATAATCATGCTTGATACTCGGCTTGAGGGGCGTGACGAGCAGCTTGACTACAGGCGTGATCTGCTTGAGGCAAAGCTGCCCCCGGAGATTTTCGAAGAAACACTGCGTCAAGACCCTGAGCGAACTTTATTGGGTGAACACCAGCTGAATTGGCTGGCCAATCAATTGGCGGCGAGCAAAGATCGAGGAGCACCCTGGCAGTTTTTGGGCCAGCAAGTGTTGATGGGAAAAATTAATATTCCCCAAATGACACAGGAGCAACTTGCCTCGCTGACATTGCCAGAAGAAGTCCGCAGCTATGTACTGGGTACATTGCAGTTAGGGGCATTTGGTCTGCCCATGAATCTCGATGCATGGGATGGCTATCCGGCAGACCGTGAAAGAGTGTTCCAGTTGTTACTAGAGTTAGCGAATAACCCTGTTGTCGTGGCGGGCGACACTCACAACGGCTGGGCTTTTAATTTGCAAACAGAAGCGGGAGTCCCTGTGGGAGTCGAGGTGGGATGCCCGGGTGTCACCAGCCCTGGATTAGAGAGTTATTTTCCTCTTCCTCCCGAACAGATGGCAGCATTGTTGCAGGCTAGCAGCCCTGAATTGGTCGACGTGGATACCAAGCGTCGTGGGTGGTCTAAGGTAACGTTAACGCCCGATGCTGCGGTAAGCCAATGGCGCTTTTTAAGTACTGTTCTCGAACGCGATTTTACGGTGAACGAGACCGAACCATTAGTTGCTAAGGTTGGTGCTCGACGCTTCGGTTGATTTTCAAGTTGGCAGTGTGATGGTGAACTTGGCGCCGTGCTTAGTATTTGATACTGATAAGGTGCCCCCTGCGTCATTGATAATGCCGTAGGAGATTGATAATCCCAGGCCAGTGCCTTTGCCGACCTCTTTTGTGGTGTAAAAAGGGTCAAAAATGCGATCAACGACATCATCACCAATGCCACCAGCTGAATCTTCGATGGAAAGGCATAGGGTTTGATCGCCGGTTAAATAGGCTTTTAAAAGTATCCAAGGCCGGCGTTGACCGAATTTTTGATCATTGATAGCGTCTTGTGCGTTGTTGATCAGATTCAACAATACTTGCTCCAACCGTATCGGATGAATTTTTCCAGCGGGCAAAGATGGTGCTAGTTCTGTTCTGAAAGTGATGCTTTTAAGTCTTAGGCTGGACTCGACCAGTAAGTGTGTGTCTCGCACTACAGAAGCGATATCGGCCTCAGCCTGCTCTTCATTTGCCAATCGAGCTGATTGGCGCATGTGGTCTGTAATTACCGCCGCTCGGTCTACTTGTGAGTCAATTCTCCCAAGCTTTAATAGCAGCTTCTGGTTTGGTACGGCCTTATTGCCTCTGGCCTGTAGCATCAAGTTATTGGCGGTGAGTTTAATTGCTTGTAATGGCTGGTTTAGTTCGTGGGCGATGCCTGCGGCCATCTCGCCAAGGGTCGCCAGCTTGTTGCTCTGCTCTAGTTGAATCTGCCGTTCGTACTCTTCGGTATTGTCTGTAACTGTTAATATCGTGTTATTTCCTTCCAGCGCTTGCACGCTCAAGCTTAGACGGCGGCCCTGCACTGTATTTATAAGGATTGGTGCGGACAGATTTTTGTAAAAATCCTGAAGCTGTGCCTTGGCTGATTTTCTATTGCCAATATTAACTCGAAGAATCTGCTGCGACATTACCTCGAATAACTCATCAGCAGTAAGACCCTCGATTTTCGATCCTAGCGGTAAATCCAGTAATCTGGGAAAAAAGGCGTTGTTGTAAGTGATTTGCGACACATTGTTAAGCAGGACAATGCCAGCTGCTAATTGTTCTACGGCAGAGCCCAGTGCTTGCACAGTACTTTCAAATTTGAATTGTCGTGTTAAATCTTTTATGAACGTGAGAAAAACTCGTTGCCCGTTAATCTCAACGTCACGAACTTCGACTTTAGCAGTGAATGACTCACCGTTTTTCCTTTTCAATGACGTATTGACGTTGCGGAAAGTAGATCCTATTTTTCTACTGTGTGATTCCGCAACTAGGCGATTTCCTAAATCATTAGAGCGTCGGTCTGGCGCGATTTCTAGAATGTTTCGGCCTTTAAGTTCGTCAAGCGAGTAGCCAAAAAGCTGCTGTGATGCTGAGTTCAGGTTAATGACTCGCCCATCTTGCGATATCGTGACAACAGCCTCAGAGACAGAGTCTAGAGTTGCTTGAAGTATGTCTTGCGAGTTTCTCAAGGCTGTAATATCGGTACGAAAGCCAGCTAAAAAGCCGCTGGATGTGCGAGATTCAACAACGTTCATCCAGCGGCCGCCGTCCAGCTTGACGACTTTTTGAGACTCATTTTTATGATGGTTTTTTAGGCGTTCAGTAACCCATGCATCTTCTTGGCCGACAGCATCAGGATACATTCCGACTTGGATACCGGTACGAAGGGTTTGCTCAAATGTAACCCCCCTTCTGAGTGTTGGTTTCAGCCGTTGATCCAGCTCTCGATAGTGACGGTTACACATGAAAAGGCGATCGTCTTTATCCCAGACTACAAAAGCGTCAGGCGCCTCATCCACGGCTTCCTGAAGTATTTTGAGATCTTCAACAGACCTAAACGTGTAGTTTACGTATTGCTGTAAGAAATAAATGATGACGCCGCTAAAAAGCGCGATGTAGGCAATTCGTAGAACCCAACGATAGTTTGAATTTAAAACCCAGTCTGGATTGGCTACATCCGAAAGCTGACCGCTGAGCTTCATGTAAAGAAAGCTAAGCAGAACGAGTATAGCTAGGCTTAATTGAATTAAGGCCGCTTTTCGGGAGAAGAAAATGGTGCCCAGCAGAGCCATAAGCGGCACGTTAAACGTCGTGACTGCGCCTAAGCCTTGGTTTGCCAGTCCGAAGGCAAGACTGATCAACAGTAAGGCCTGTGCTAGCAGTGCTCTGAATTTATAGGAATGGCCAAAAGCTGTGAAATAGAACGCGGGAGTTCCCAGAATAATTACGCTCCAAACAGCCCATGTAACAAAGGGGATTTCATAGATCGGGTCGGTGGCGGAGCGCACCATCATAATAATGAACACAATAAAATGTGCACTAAAAATGAGCCAGTACGCTCTTGTAGCGAGTGAGGTTAAAAACTGGTCTTTTTCGTTTGTTACCATGAGGTTTACCCAACACATCCTTGTGCTGCTTGTACGAACTGGCTGTTACTACGTAATGTTCGGTCATTAACTCTAATACTGAGGCCTGTCCTCAGCAATAGAAAAAATGGCATTTTATGAGGTTTTGGATAGACCATTTTAGGTTGGTTACTCGCCTGTTTCTGAAGGAGAGTGCGACAGATCATGATCATCGAACTTTTTCGGGGTGTGGATGAGCGGAGTTTGTTGTGCGGCTATTGTTCGCTCACCGAGCGCTTTCTAGCGCGAAATGGAAACGGTACTACATTAAGTTTTGGTTTACAGTTACCGTAAATTTTTTCGTGAAGGAGGGCGATCACCATGTCCCATTTAGGTCAAACAGCGCTAATCACGGGCGCTAGCTCTGGCGTGGGTGCCGCAACTGCCCTAAAGCTTGCGCAATTGGGTATCAATGTTGTGGTTAATTATAATTCTTCGCTCAGCGGCGCCCAGGCTGTTGTTAAAAGTGTTACCGATCAGGGTGCGCAAGCCATTGCCGTACAGGGTGATGTAAGCCAGGAAAAAGAATGTCGGCGTATTGTGGAGAAAACCATCGAGAGATTTGGGCGACTCGATATTCTCATTAATAACGCAGGCACGACGACATTTGTACCGCATCATGACCTAGAGGGGCTCACTGAAGACATTTGGCATCAAACCTTAGGTGTCAACCTCATGGGTGCGTTTTTCATGGCCCGTGCGGCCGTACCTTATTTGCGTGAGGCAGGCTCTGGCGTGGTGGTAATGACGTCTAGTATTGCCAGCGTGACGGCTAATGGTAGTTCTATTGCGTACTGTGCCTCCAAAGCAGGTATG
>JAQWYY010000032.1 GCA_029253705.1 Luminiphilus sp.
CAAGGTGCTTTTTCCTGCGCCGGGATGGCCGCCGATGATAATTGCCGAACCGGGCACTAACCCCCCGCCCAACACCCGATCAAGCTCAGTAAAACCACTGCTGAACCGAGGTACGTCGACTAGGTCAATATCTTTGAGAACTTTCACCTCCGCTCTGGCTCCCGCGTACCCTCCCCGGCCTCCCCGCTGACTGCTTTTTCCGCTACTGGCGGGGCCTAGGCGAATTTCAGTAATGGTGTTCCATGCCGAACACTCACTGCATTGTCCCTGCCATTTGCCGTAGTCTGCGCCGCAGTCATTGCAAACAAATGCGGTCTTTGATTTGGGCATAAACGATTCCTAGAGAAGATTAACGACAAGAAGGTGCACGAACAGGCTTCACAGCGGTATGCTAGCAAACCCAAGCCTAAGATCCCTAACTCCATGCCACCAGGTTCCCTCATTCCCGATCGCCAACTGACGTTTTCGCCAGATCTCGCGGCGACCATTGGCTTGGAGGAAGCAATTTTACTACAGGGGTTGGGCGAACTGCTTTCAGGAAGACCCCAGACAAGCCAATGCGTAGCACTTTCGGAATTTGAGCGCAATTTCCCCTTCTGGGAGGCACCTAAAATTCGTGAGCTTTTGGCAAGGCTTGAGGCTCTGGGAATCATTAATGTGCGCCATGAAAATCAAAATGCCGACATCATGCGCATTTCTGCAGTTGCAGCCCAGTCGACCCCCGCTGCAGATAAACCTAAAGCTCAGGCGGCCCCCAAACAACCCAGCCCAAGTTCACAGACGTCACCTCGCCCGGATAAAAGCCACGAACCGTCGCCAGAGCGCCCGTTCATACAGGCAGCGGAGCGACACTGGCAACCGTCAGAAGACCTCTTAGACTTGCTGCACCTGAGTCACGGAATCAATAGACAATTCGCTTTGTCGCAACTGCCCGGTTTCAGTCCGGCCCCGTCCGATTCTGCACCCGATAGTCGCTTCAGGCAGCACGTGCTCAGCGCTTGGAGACGCCACCAAAGTCAGCACCCAGCTTTTGAAATTGCTGCGCCACCCGCCTTCGACCAGAATTGGCGCCCCAGCGATGACGCCTTGGACATTATGACGGGTAACGGTGTCGATCTTGAGTTCATCGACTCAATGCGACCCGAGTTTATTTTGTACTGGCGAGAACGCGGCGGACCGCCCAAAGAGGTCAACAGCAAATTTATAGGCTGGATTAGACAGCGCTGGGTACGCTTTCAGGCGGGACTTGGCCACAGCCCCGAGCCTCGACCCATGACAAACGACTGGGAACCTAGCGAACAGGTTTTTGAGGTGCTAGCCCTGTCGAATATTGAGCGCACCTACGCCAAGGAAAGGTTGGGTGAATTCCGGGTGTTCTGGTGCGACTCCGGAGACCTCCAAACCTCCTGGAACAGCAAATTCTTGCAACACGTCAAACACCAGTGGCGTTGGGAACAGGGACAAACAGGTAAAAAAGGGAGTGACCATGGCGGACAGCAAGGACGTGGGCAGTCTGGCGGAGAACATCGTACGCGGGACCGATCCATCGCTGACGACCTCAGCGATACCAGTTGGGCCAACTGACACTGCATCAAAGGATGACCTGGCCGATACCATCAATCAGGTTTTTGCTCTGTTTAGGTTGAATTACCACAACCAGTTTTATGCAGCCTATGCCGACACCACCCAGCTGAACCAAATAAAACGCCTATGGCTGGAAGCTCTCTCCAGCTTTACTGCTGAATCGATATTAACCGGGGCAAAGCGAGCGATCGAGGATAGCGAATACCTACCCACACTAAAGCGCATGCTCGACTGCTGCCAATTGGCAAGCGAGCGCTTGGGCGTACCACCCCTGAGAGAAGCTTTTATAGAAGCCTGCGAGAAGCCATCACCAAAAGTGGAGCAGGCTTGGTCGCATCCTGTGGTGTACTTCGCGGGGCGCGACAGTGATTGGTTTTTTTTGAGCAACAACGCTGAACGCATGACCTTACCAGTATTCAAAAGCCACTACGATCGATGGGTAGCCCGATTGAGTCGGGGCGAAACTATAGAACTACCTGCCCTGGCTGAACTGCCTGAGCCCACCTCAGTAGCGATGTCTAAAGAAGAACGACAACAGGCCCTGAACACGCTGCGAGCCACTCTGGATCTGTAACGCATTGCCGGTGATCAATCAGTGGGGCGGCATTCGGTAGGACTGGTCAGGAGCATCTAGCTCTGGGCTTTGGGCTTTGGGCTTTGGGCTTTGGGCTTTGGGCTTTGGGCCTACTAGGCGTAACCGCCGTAATCACCTCTCGCCAAATTATCAAAACGGGTATATTCGCCCTGAAATGCCAGACGACAAGTGCCGATGGGGCCGTTTCGCTGCTTGCCAATAATAATCTCAGCGGTGCCTTGATCTGGGGAATCTTCGTGATAGACCTCATCGCGATAGATAAACATGATGACGTCAGCATCCTGCTCAATCGCACCCGACTCACGAAGATCAGAATTTACAGGGCGTTTGTTCGGCCTTTGTTCAAGGGCTCTATTTAATTGCGAAAGCGCAACAACCGGACACTTAAACTCCTTAGCAATGGCTTTTAAACTTCGAGAAATTTCCGAAATTTCGGCGGTACGACCTTCCGTCGAGCCAGCAACCCGCATAAGTTGGAGATAATCCACCATGATCATGCCTAAAGAACCCTGCTCCCTAGCAACGCGCCGTGCTCGGGAACGTACCTCCGTAGGCGTGAGTGCGGGTGTATCGTCAATGAAAACATTGGCTTCCTTCAACTTCGCCATAGCTGCGGAGAGTTTGGGCCAATCCTCTTGCTCTAGCTTGCCGGTCCGCACACGGGTCTGATCAATCTTACCCAGTGACGACATCATACGGATGACGAGTTGTTCGGCCGGCATCTCCATTGAAAACACTAATATAGGCTTTTCGCTACCCGAGGCAGCGTTCTCAACCAGGTTCATCGCGAAAGCGGTCTTACCCATTGAGGGACGGCCTGCCACGATAACCAAATCGGAATCCTGTAGCCCCGATGTCATGCGATCAAGATCGATAAAACCGGTGGTTAGGCCTAATATTTCGCCACCACTTTGAAACAGCTCTTCGATACGCTCAAGGGCACCCTGTAGCAGCGGCTCCATGGCACGGGCGCCGCCGGTCTTGGGACCTTCCTCTGAGATTTGCATGATGCGCCGCTCTGCCTCATCCAACAGCTCCTCAGCGGAACGACCCTCCGGGTGAAAGCCCGTGCTGGCGATATCTTGGGCCGCACCAATCAACTTCCTAAGTACAGCGCGCTCATGTACGGCTGTTGCGTAAGCTCGAATGTTAGCGGCGGTGGGCGTCGTTTCTGCCAGTTCAGCCAGGTAGGTGTGGCCGCCCGCAGCGTCCAGTTCTCCTGTGGCCAGCAATCGGTCGGCCACTGTTATAACGTCAACCGGTTGGCCTAAATCAACGAGTTTTGCGATCTGACGAAATATGGCGCGGTGTTCTGGACGGTAAAAATCTTCCGCGACGACAATCTCGGCGATGGCATCCCAGCCTTCCGGTGAGATCAGCAAACCGCCGATAACTGAGCGCTCAGCCTCGACCGACTGCGGCTGCATCCGTATGCGCTCTAGGTCTAAGTCACCCGTTGATGGTGAGTAGGAAGGAGATGAAGATTGAGTCATTAACAACTATCCGGTGCCCGGCAGTGCAGCATAACCCATGCTAGGGCGTACTGGGTACGCCCTGATTAGTTTGCAACGTTAGAAAGCATGATCTAGCCACTAACAACGTTGCCCAAAGGCCTAGGCTGGGACGACTGAAACCGCAATCGTGGCAGCAACATTGCCGTGGAGCTGCAACATCACTTCGTATTCGCCGAGTTCCCGGATAACACCCTCTGGCAGGCGCACCTCAGCTTTGTCCATATCGACACCTGCTGCAGTGATCGCCTCTGAGATATCACGAGTGCCCACTGAACCAAAAAGCTTACCTTCTTCACCCGCGGTGGCTTCAATGGAAATGCCTGCCAGTTCGGCAATAGCCGCCGCACGCTTCTCGGCTGCCTCTAATGAGGCCGCTGCCGCCGCCTCGAGATCGGCACGCCGCGCTTCAAACTTGGCCACGTTGTCCCCCGTTGCAGGCACTGCTTTGCCATGGGGAATCAAAAAATTACGCCCGTAACCCGCCTTAACATCAACTTTATCGCCCAGAGCGCCCAGGTTACCCACGTTTTCCAGCAAAATAACTTCCATCGTAATTTCCTCGCAGTCGGCACACCCGACATCGTTCCTACAAAACCCAGAAGCCTCAGGCTTCCCCATCCGTTGGCGCCGAAGACCATCGACGCCTGAAATCCAGCAGAGCATCGGCCATCACCAAGCCCAACAACAACCCTTTGACCGGGTCTAAGAACAGCCACATCGCGTAAAATGCGACGAGGCTGCCGTTCCCTCGGCGGGTAGCGGCTACCCAAGCGTGCACCAAGGCAAAACCCGCAAACATGAGTGGCACTGCCCACACCATTGCCCACCCACTAATCCAAGATGCCTGCAACCACAAAAAAATGGCTAAGCCACCAAGAACCAGTGTCGCTCCAACCGGCAAACGTAACCGGTGAAACTCTTCCCGGAAACCGCCGGGGTTATACAACAATGCTTGCCAATACCGAGCCAGCAACAAACTCAAAACAGCCGTTACTGCGTTGCCAGCGGCCAGTATCCCAGCCACCTGTGCAGGTGTCGGACGAGGTAACGTTATGGCCTCACCACCTGCTGCATTCATGTTGGCTTCAAGATCTCCAACTAACTCGGCGAACAACACAACCAGTTGATCTAAAAACTCTCCACTAATTAGCAGTAAGCCGGCGCCGCCTAGTATGCCCAAAGCAGCGCTGGCCAGAACCGCGACCGCCAAACTGACTGACACTCGCAGTACTACTGCCAATGCAAAGGTGCCGGCAAGCAGCACAATGCTGCCGATGTCGCCACTCATCCAGGCCGCTAACAGCGCGGGCAACAATGCCCACAGCACCAGCCAACTGCCGTCGACGACTCCCTTACGCAAAGTCACCAAAGCAATCGCCGCGGCACTGAGCCAGCCAAAAAGCAAGCTCCCAGCGCCAATTACCGCAACCGCCAGCGCCTGCCAGCGGCCACGCATAATAAACTCTGCGAGGCCGCGCATTACCTTGCCTGCTTACTGGTGAGCGTCGGTATAAGGCAGTAGCGCCAAAAATCGTGCGCGCTTCACGGCCGTGGCCAGCTGCCGCTGATACTTGGCTTTAGTACCCGTAATGCGACTGGGTACTATTTTGCCTGTCTCGGTAATGTACTGCTTCAATGTATCGAGATCCTTGTAGTCGATCTCTTTAATGCCTTCGGCAGTAAACTTACAAAACTTGCGTCGACGAAAAAAACGAGACATGTCTCACTCCTCGCTGTTGTCTGAATCTGATGGGTCTTCGGCGTCTGCCGCAGCGTCTTCGTTATCTTTTTCAGCTTCTGGAGCCCTTGTTTCTGCCGCCTGCCGCTCTTGGTAACGAGATTTACGCTCACGATCTTCCTTCTCAGCCTTCATGATGAGCGACTCTTCAGTCACCTGCTCATCGCGGCGGATTACGAGATTTCGGATAACGGCATCGTTGTAGCGGAAGGTGGTGCTCAATTCTTCCATAGCTTCATTGGAAGCCTCAACGTTCATCATGACGTAGTGCGCTTTGTGCACCTTATTGATGTGGTAAGCCAGCTGACGCCGACCCCAGTCCTCGAGCCGGTGGACTGTTCCGCCATCTTTCGTTATGACGGCTGAATAACGCTCGATCATGCCCGGGACCTGTTCTGACTGGTCGGGATGCACCATAAACACAACTTCGTAGTGTCGCACTCGATCACTCCTTTCGGATTGCGCCACCCGCATCTGCGGTATGGCAAGGAGATGGGGTTCACACCCCGCCTAATTTTCTGAGGCGCGGAGTTTAACCAGCACCAAGATACATTGCAATGCTGCTATTTTATGCCTTTTATGGGCTTTGTCGCTGTCTAACCGCCTCAAACAGGCAGATACCCGTAGCCACCGACACATTTAGACTAGAAACGGTCCCCTGCATTGGCAAACTTACCAAAAAATCGCAGGCTTCCTCAGTTAAGCGTCGCATTCCGGCCCCTTCAGCACCCATCACGATGGCCAGAGGTCCAGAGAAATCCTGCTCAAATACCGTGCGAGAAGCTTTATCGCTGGTACCAATTAGCCAGACCCCTGCCGCTTTTAACTGAGCTAGAGTTCGGGCGAGGTTGGTCACTCGGACAAAAGGTACGGTATCTGCGGCGCCGCAGGCCACTTTGCGCGCTATAGGTGAGAGCCCCGCCGCGCCGTCTTGGGGAACCACGACCGCCGTAACACCCGCGGCATCTGCTGTACGCAGACAGGCGCCCAGATTGTGAGGATCAGTGACGCCATCTAAGACTAGTAGCAGGGGTGAGTCCCGGCGTTGCAACAAGGCTATTAACCCAGCCTCGTCGATCGCTTGTGTTACCGCGCCAGATTTAACCTGTACTGCAATGCCTTGATGGCGACCAGACGCCACTTCGTCAAGCGCTGCTGCGCTGACCCGCGCCACGGCTACGCCCTGATCTGCAGCAAGCTGCAACAGGGCCTGGGCGCGTTTATCTCGTCGGTTGGCCTCTAACCAAAGTGCCGAAATTGCCTTGGGCTCTCTGCGAAGCAGTGCCTCTACCGCATGAAACCCATAAACCCAGTCACTCACCGTTTACCGCGCCCCGACTTAGGCCCATCGGCGCGAGGCTTACCGCCCTGCTTCTTACCCACCTTCCCACCTGCTTTAGGTTTGGTGTTTTTAGAGCGCCCTTGGCTGTTCGGTTTTTTGGGTCCTTTGGCGCGTGCGTCAGTAGCGTTAGATTTTCCAGTCGGACTTTTCTTTTTGCCCAAGGCCCCAGTATCTTTACGCCCTCTTGAGGGCCTTGCGTCCGAGGCTCCTACCATCTCCAAATCTATTTTTCGCTCATCCAGATCAACCCGGGCCACAGTGACCTCTACGGCCCCACCCAGCTGAAAAGTGCGACGTGTTCGATCTCCCACTAACCGCTGTTTAGGCGCATCAAAGTGGTAATAATCTCCGGGCAAAGCGCTGATATGCACTAGCCCCTCAATGTACAGGTCCTGAAGCTCAACAAAGATTCCAAAAGCCGTCACGGCCGTGATGACCCCTGAAAAATGATCGCCCACCCTATCCCTCAGGAATTCACATTTTAACCAGGCGTCAACCTCACGGGTTGCATCGTCTGCACGTCGCTCGGTCAACGAGCAGCGCTCTCCGAGAGCAGTAACTGCGGCCAGCTCGTAGGAGTATGACGCCCGGCTTTGTTGTTGCGTATCTTCCGAGCGGCGCGTCTGTTTAGGGAACTTGCCTCCGCGAACAAGGCTGCGAATTGCTCTGTGCACTAATAAGTCGGGGTATCGTCGAATTGGTGAGGTGAAGTGGGCATAAGCTGGATAATGTAGTCCGAAATGCCCCTTATTCTCTGCCTGATAAACAGCCTGACTCAGCGATCGCAGCAGCATCGTCTGAATCACGGAAGCATCGTCCCTGTCTATGGCAGCTGCCAGCAGTCGCTGGTAATCCTCTGGAGTCGGCTTTTCCCCGCCGCCCAAATCGAGCCCTAACTCACCCAAAAACTCGCGCACATTCGCGAGTCGCTCGGCGCTGGGCCCCTCATGCACCCGAAACAAAACGGGTAGACCCGCCGCCTCTAAAAACTTGGCCGTTGCCACGTTAGCTGCGAGCATGCACTCTTCGATCAGCTTGTGGGCGTCATTACGGTGAACAGGAACGATCGCTTCAATTTTGCGCTCAAGGTTGAACTCGATGCGCGTTTCCACGGTTTCAAAGTCAATGGCGCCGCGCAGCTCACGAGCCCCACGGAGGCAGGCATAAAGGGCATGCAAGTGCAAAAGATCGGGGTAACGCTCAGGGGCTACAGAATCAGAAAAACCCTGTTCTAGCACTAGACCCACCTCGGTGTAGGTCAGTCTGGCATGGGAGTGAATCACCGCTTCATAAAACGTACTGCCAACAACCTCCCCTTTTTGACTAATGGCCATTTCACAAACCATAGCCAGCCGATCTACCTTCGGCTTGAGCGAGCAGAGCCCGTTGGAGAGCACCTCTGGGAACATGGGCACCACACGCTCAGGAAAATACACAGAGTTGCCCCGCTCTATGGCTTCCTGATCAAGCGCAGAGCCCATCGCTACGTAATGGGATACGTCGGCGATAGCAACCCACAACCGAAAACCGCTGCCCTCAGGCTCGCAGTACACGGCATCGTCAAAATCTCTAGCGTCCTCACCATCGATCGTTACGAAGGGCTTAGCTCGTAGATCGATACGACCACGCTTGTCGTCAGCATCGGGCTCCTCGCTTAGCGACGCCGCTTCATTGAGTACCGCGTCGGGCCACTGCCAGGGGATTTGATGAGCCCGGATGGCAATATCAATCTCAAGCCCGGGGTCGAGGTGATCACCCAAAATCTCCTCGACTGAGCCTTTGGCGCCCAACACATGAGTGGGATAGTCGGTAATGCGTACTGACACCATTTGACCGGGCAAAGCACCGCACTTTTCAGTGGGCGGGATTAAAATATGTTGGGTAACGCGAGTGTTATAGGGCAGGAGAAAACCAATACCACTCTCCTCCATGTAGCGACCAGGCAATACTGATACAGCGCGCTCCAACACCTCAACAACCTTACCTTCACGGCGCCCTTTTGAATCTGTACTCACCGTTGCTACGAGGGTGCGATCGCCATCGAAAACCTTCTGCATTTCGCGACTGCTGAGGTAAAGGTCATCACCGCCCTCAACAGGCGTGGCGAAACCATAACCATCGCGATGCCCAATAACACGACAGGTTTGTAACTCAAGGCGGTCGGACAGGCCAATGCGTCCCCGCCGATCGAGGTGCACCTGTCCATCGCGTCGCATCGCCATCACTCGGCGACGCAGCGCTTCGAGGTCTTGATCACTCGATAAATCGAGTTTGCTGGCCAAACCCGACAGCTGAAATAATTCTCCCGAATCCTCTAATATTCCGAGGATCACCTCACGGCTAGCAATCGGATTTTCGTAGCGACTGGCTTCAATAGCCGCATTGGGATCCTTCGGTTTTCGTGATTTCTTAGGGGCGTCAGTTTTTTTCAAGGTGAGTCATACTCTCCTGCATGCAAGTAGGTCACCCTTTTTCGGATGGCAGCGGCTGAGTAAAAATCCAAGCCGGTAAGCGACCATAGATTACCAGTTTGGCGACAACAAATCCCCGCCTTAAGACGCACACCACCACCCAATTTCGAAGGTGCTACCCAAGCATCTTTGACCCCTTGACCCCGTTTGGCACCTTGACTCCATCTGGCTCAGCAGGCCAACTCTATGCAAGCACGCCCTGCAGATATTAACTTGCAAGCTTTCGCCGCCATTCATACCGGCTGGCCTTAGTGACAAGTCCTGAACGACCGGACCTTAGGTTGTAAACCGAAGGAGCGCCCTGCACCGCAGCCAACCAGCCAACCAGCCAACCAGCCAACCCTATTGGCTACATTTGCACATCAAATCCACAAAAAATAGGCGTAGGTTATTGATATATATATTAAATTATTTTTTCTCGTCTAAAGCGATGGCCATCAAGCGCAATCAAGACACACCCCGGGCTCGATCAAAGTGTCGCGTTTAGATAAAAGGTTCGGCCGATATCAGTTAAAAAGCAGCGAAATGTATAGCACACTGCCCAATCAAAACTTACACACCGCCAGAGGATATCCCCATGAAAAAATTGATTGCGGCCACCGTCGCTGTACTGTCACTTACGGCCATGCAGGCAATGGCTGGTAGCCCCGTTCACATCTGGAAATGTCAAATGAATGATGAAATGGGTGAAGAAGAATTGCTTGAGTTCTCTAAAACATGGCAAAAGGCCGCGTCAAAAGTGAAGGGCGGCAAAGATATGAAAAGCCAGATCTACTTTCCTGTAGCAGCCGCAGCCGACGGCACCGGCACTGACCTACTGTACGTATCATCTTGGCCCGACTTCACAGACTACGGTAAGTTTTGGGATAATTACCCTGAATCTGACGCCGCCGCGATGGAAGGTGAAGCCATGACCTGCCACGGCAGTGCACTCTGGGAAGCTATGAACTAGGCACACTACCACCGCCTTTTACTAAGCCGCCTGTAGGGCGGCTTTTTTATGGTCAATTCGCTATTTAAGCGGCCCATAGAAAAATCCATCAAGATTAAAGTTGCTACGGAGTATCTGCATGTCTTTGGTTTGGAGCTGTAACGAATGGGACCCCCTTGAGGAAGTCATCATTGGTACCGCAGCAGGTGCACGATTCCCCCATGCTGACGCCAGCACTCAGTTAGCAGAATATCCCGGGCGCCCCTTGGACACCATTCCACAGGGGCCTTTTCCAGCCAAAATCATTGAGGAAGCCGAGGAAGATCTTGAAACCTTTGCATCAGTTTTAAAGCAGGGAAACGTAACCGTCCGTCGCCCCACCCCCTGGGACCACGATAGCGTGTTCAGTACGGTGCACTGGTCCACACCGGGCTATTACAATTATTGCCCCCGAGATATTTTGCTGACAGTTGGAGATCAAATATTAGAAACACCTAACGTTATTAGAGGCCGCAGCCAGGAGACTTTCAGCTATCGCGAATTACTTTTGGAGTACATGGCTTCAGGGTCACGCTGGTTCAGTGCACCACGTCCCACGCTAAAAGACGAACTGTTTGCCCCCGATGCTGACAACCTCACTCCTTTAGATTTGGAACCTGCTTTTGATGCCGCCAATGTGCTGCGCTTTGGACGAGATTTACTGTATCTGGTGAGTGCTACTGGAAATAAAATGGGGGGGCAGTGGCTGCAGTCAATACTGGGGGATAAATACCGGGTTCACTTCATGGAAGACGTTTATTTTGGCAGCCACATTGACTCTACTTTGGTCGCGTTGCGACCGGGTTTGGTGCTGGCAAACCCTGGAAGGCTTTCACAAGAAACCATTCCAGACTTTCTCAAGGAATGGGAAGTCATTTACAGCCCGCCCATGGAAAACCAAGGGCGCCACAGTGCTGACTACCTTCACAAAGCCATTGGAAGTGAGTGGATCGACATGAATTTGTTCAGTATCGATCCTGATACAGTGGTCGTCGACAGTGATCAACACCAGTTGATCTCATTGCTGGAGAGTAAAGGCATGAATGTTGAGCCGGTAAAGCTTCGTCACTCCCGTATGTTAGGCGGCGGCTTTCACTGCGTCACACTTGATGTCCGCCGCCGCGGCACCCTGGAGGGATACTTTCAGGGGTCCCCGAGCTAGGAGGCATTTTCTATAATGCTCACCATCGCTGCGAGCGTGCTGGGCATGCTGAGCCTCTCATCACTGGCGTGGTGGCAGTACTGTCGAGTGCTGCAGAGCACCAAGCCAAGCTCCAAATCAGATTTGTACTGTCTCAAGGACGAGCCAACGGGTGATTTGTGGATTCGCGCAGACCATCAAAAAGGCGTGGAATGGCTACATGAAATTTTTGAGCGCAGTGCAGTTCGTTACCCCAACTTTACTGCCCTTCAGGTGCCGGCAACTGGCGAGCAAATAACCTACCAAGCCCTCAATCACAGAGCAGAACAAATCGCAGCCGCAATCGCACCCTATGTCAACGGACCGGATCAGATCGTTGCCGTATCTCTGGAACAAAACTGCGCTGACATTGTTGCCAGCCACTTGGGAATTTTAAAGGCTGGTGCCACACAGTTGTTTTTAGATCCGGCTTCACCCATCTCGCTGCAGAAACAAATGGTGCAAGATGCGAGTCCAGTCCTCCTAGTCAGTAATAGCAATGACTTAAAGTTTGACGGACTTCCTTTAGTAGACCTTAGCCGAGTTTTGGTTGATGCCACGATTAAACGGGCACACCCTGTCTGGCTCGATAATCCAGAAGAACGTTTAGCCGCAGTGTTCTACACCAGCGGGACAACAGGCCAACCAAAGGGTGTCGAGTGCCCCCACAGAGGCTACATAAATCTAGCGCGAAGTTACGCTTATTTTTTTGATTTCACAGCCGGCGTTGACGCCACATCGCTCACTTCGTCGTTAGGCTACGACGGAAGCATTTCAGAGCTCTACAGTGCGTGGGTATTCGGTGCGGCTGTGGTGCTACTCACCAAAGACGAGGTTCGCTCCGGACCCGACCTCATACCGATATTACGGGAGCAGGAAGTGACCGCGCTGTTTTGTCCCCCGGTGTTGCTGAGCACCCTCAGTGACGCCCCCGAACACGATCTACCCTATCCAATATGTCGCTATATCATTCCCGCAGGAGAAGCATTCCCCGCCAATTTAGTGGAACCCTGGTCTCGAGCGCGACGACAGATCATCAATACTTATGGTCCAACCGAAGCCAGCACCGATACCAGCCGCCAGCTTCTGCGTCCCGGTAAGCCCGTGACCATAGGCTCGCCGTTTCCCGGGGTCGATTACGTCATTATCGAACCGGATAAAGATCAAGCTTTACCCTGGGGTGAGACTGGAGAGCTTTGTATAGGCGGCTGCCATCTCGCTAAAGGTTACCGCAACCAACCTCTGACCACCGCTGAAAGATTTATTGTGCACCCAGATTATGGCCGCCTGTATCGCACTGGTGATCGCTGCCGTATTGATCCCAACACAGGACAGGTTGAGTTTTTAGGGCGCCTCGATGCGCAAATAAAAGTTCGGGGCCATCGTGTGGAGACACAGGGCATCGAGTCTTTTCTTCAGGACGTTATTGAGGATATTGATACGGCGGTCATTGATTACCGTAATGATGAGCTCATCGCCTTCGTCATTGCACCGGACCGCTCGCCAGCGAACCTCGAGCATTATTCCACGCTTTTAGCTCCGGAGGATTGGGCGCGATCCATTCAAATCGAGCTGCGGCGTCAGTTCCCCGAGCACGCAGTACCCTCAAGAATTTTTCTAGTGCCTCAGTTTGTCCTGAAGCCCCTGTCAGGAAAAATTGACCGCCAGCAACTGCCCTCAATGCCTGCTCAGGAGCCACCTCGCGAAAACAGGGAAGCGGTGCAGCACGAGAGCTCAGAATTTGAGTCCGTTGCAGGCACAGGGGTGTTGAATATTTGTCGCGAAGTGCTGGGCACCACACTAAATTGGGACGATGATTTCGTCGAGTGGGGGGCACACTCCATTGCCATAGCAAAGCTCACGCAAGCCTTGCGCCAAGCAGGCTATCACGTATCTGTTCGTGATCTTCTGACCGACTTTCGAACGCCCAAACTGGCTGCTCAGCTCCCCTTGAGCCAGATTTCTGACAGCACAGAGGAGAAAGTAGACAGGCAACAATCTGCCGAAACAGCTTTGAATGAATCAACGCAGCCAAAGCTAAGCCCTAGGTATTTCACGCTGCTGCAGGCTGTTGGCATTCTGGTACTACGACTACCCACATTATCAAGCTTGATCTTGCTACTGGCCTGGGGCGACCCTGAAACAACCTTTCTCGATGGAGACCCTGCAAATCTTATTATTTATACCTTACTCGCCTTTGTTTTTTACTTAGGCGTTCCGTTCTTAAATTTAGCTTGGGTCACTGTCTTAAGAGCACTCTTTAAATTGACCGATATCGAGAGCGGGAGTTATCAAAAGTGGAGCTGGGCGCACTGGCAAGTTTGGTGGCTGGACAGTCAGCAGCGGATGGTGCTTCAGCCAATGAATCGGTGGTTACGGGCCCCCGGAATTTATGCGTGGCTATTAAGAACACTAGGGGCAGAAATTGGCAAAGGCACGCACATTTCTCAAAGCGCCGAGTTTTTGGGGCCCCTAAACATGCTCGAGCTCCAGGACGGTGTGATTGTGCAAAGCGGCGCTCAGCTCAGCAGCCAACGCTGGCAGGGTGATCGGCTCATTGTCGATAAAATTAGCGTTGGCGCTGGCTCTAAGTTGGGACAGCGCGCTTTTGTTGGCCCGGGTGTCACACTCGGCCCGGGTTGCTGGCTCACTCCACTCAGTGCAGCTCGACCTGGGGCCACTGTCGAGAGTTTTAAAATAATCGATGGTGTTGATGTTGATCCAGTTGGCAGCCGGTTATCTTTGCAGCGTAACCGCCGTTTGATGCCCTCCTCCGCCAACCGATACCTCTCCGAGCTCAAAGGCATTTCCACGCAGTTTTTTATTGAATGCCTGCTTTTTGTGGTCCCTGCAGCATTAATTTTGAGCGGCATCTCGCAATGGCTGCTGGGTGACTACGCCAACGCAACGGCTACGGGTGCTACCTCCCTAATTCAACTTTTGACAGATTTTTTTCTCGGAGCCGTTCTTGCTGCTTGGCTCACACTGTTAGTGACATCATTTCTGACTTGCGTCTTTCTTAGACTGACGCGATCCAAGCCAGGTGTTTTGAAAGGATCCAGCCTTGCCGCCGTGATGCTGCGCTACCGACAGGAGAAAATGAACCAAATACAACGATTATGGACCTGGACCTTAACGGGTCAATATTTACGACGTCTTGCTGGGGTGAATTATGGCAAAGCCGGCGCTAGCGAATGCGACCTCATGGTAAATCTTGTTCCTGAGATGCTTACCAGCAAACCCAATATCTTCATGGCCAACGGGTGCCGAACTAACATGCTCGATGACGAGGGGGAATACGTTTATCTAAGACCCCTTAATTTTGGACACAACACGTTTTTGGGTAATAACAGTGTGGCTGAATCTGGCACACTGCCAGACCAACTTCTGCTCGGGGTTAGCACACCCATGGGCGATCATCAGTTTCGTCGCCTCCCAGAAATGTCTTCGCCCACAGTGACGGTTCTCGCCGGCAATCCCGTCATCGAATTTGCACAACCTGAAGGTCAAACTACAGGCATAGAAATACCCACCTGGTCGCTTTTTACCTTGCGTATTTTATTTGGCGATCTAATTGGCGTTGCTCTCATTCCCGCTATGCCCATACTCGTTTTGGCGCTGATGCTATTGATCGTGGATACTTTCAACTCTTCAGCAATTTTAGAGTCATTGGTGGCGGTTATTGGAGCCACATTGTCCCTGCAGGTTTTGGCCCTGAGCATCAAGAGATGCTTGGTAGCAAAGCACTGGGGGGTAAATCACCAAACACCTTTTTGGTCGCTGCGACACTTCACCTATTTCCTAGCTCAAGACTGCTTTTTCAAATGGTCGGGACCAGCGTTGCGCCATCTGGGAGGGTCGGCTTTAGCCAACCCCGTTTTAAGAGCCTTTGGCTGCCGAATTGGCAGAGATACGCTAATCCACGAACCCCTGCAGGCTTTTGATTGGCACGCCGTAGATATTGGCGATAACTGCGTCGTTCAAGGCCAATTACAACTGCATAGCTTTGAGCATCGCCTTCTGACCGTAAAACAAACCTCGATAAAGTCTAACAGCGCGATCAATTTTGGCGCGACCGTGATGGGAGGGGCTTTACTAGATTCGCATACCACCGTAGAGGGCCTTGGGCTGGTGATGAAAGGCATGGTGCTAGCCTCGGGGGTTCATTCTGGAAGCCCTGTCAATTTTGAGCGTGCACTGTGACTCAGTCCAGCGCCAATGCAGCTAAATTCTTTGACGAGACCGGCTCTAGATGCACGCTACAAGCTGGTAAATACACTGTCGAAGTTTATGCGCTGCGGTATGTTCACGATCTTTCTTTTCAGCTCGATTGTGAGGCTACCTTAACAACACCTGAGCGTCAGCGGGCGCAGGAGCTGCGAGCCCCTGGCGCACAAAGCGCCTTTATCCAGCGTCGCGCCTGCTTGCAGTGGCTGCGCGGAACCGCGTTTGGAGGCCTATCCCCACACACCATGAAAGCCAAAGCGGTGGGGTCGCCGGCAAACGATCAAGCCATAAGTATGAGTTCTTCGGGGGCCTATGCCGTATTTGCAGCCAGCTCCTCTGCCCGACAGCTTGGCCTCGATGTGGAAATTCCCGATGCGCCATACGACACGCTCAGGTTAGCAGAGGAGCTGTTCTCAACCCTTGAGATAAAAGCACTCAAGGAGGCGGACCCCAAAACAGCAAACGCGTTGTTTTACCGAATATGGCGACTCAAAGAAGCGGCACTGAAGTTTCACGGCTGCGGTTTAACTCAAGGCCTTAATAGCACGCGCTTCATACCCAACTGTGCCGGACACATCATTGTCTGTCAGAAAACCCGCCGCGGACTCCATGGCTCAACGGCACCAGCCTTTTTTGAAGGGCGCGTTAACAATGTGGATCTAGCCTTGGCGTTACCCGCCATGCCGGGAGACGAAGGTCTGTGGCAAGTCGCCAAAGCCACTCAAAGGGTCCAATCACAAAAACTGAAAACCAAAACTTCGCAAATAAGATTTGGCACGTGAAAATTACGACAGCGACGCCAGTAATAGCAGCGGGTCCCAGCCAGTAGGCCCAGCCAAAACCATAGCCATAAAAAAGGGTGGTGAAAACTAGAGTTTGGCTGATATAGATCGTCAGGCTCATACGCCCAACCGCCTCGAGGCCACGCACTATCCACCAGTGACTGCAGCGCGTTGCAAAACTGTGCATCGAACAAAACCACGCCGCGGTCAGCAATAGCGTGCCGAACAGGAACACGAGATCACCTATTAGCTGCATAACGCCACCCGAGGCGGTTTCTCCAAAAACACGATAGCCCAATGTGTGGGTCATTAAGGCCTCGATCGACATGGCAATGAGTCCCAAGAGGAACATCCAAAAGCCCGCTTTCAACACGGCCTTCGGTCTTTGACGAAAGCACTGCAAACCGTCCTCTCGTGCAAAGCAGAAGCCGAGTAAAAATAGCGCGAATACCGCCCACCCAGAATCGGGCCACTGATAGTCTTGCCAAGGAATTTCCGGTAGATAGCTCGCATGCTCAGTAACAATGTCGCTGAAAGATCCTGCGCTATACAGGCTGTCCTCCCGATCCTCCTCCAGCCACTGTTGTGCCTCTGTAATATCCATTGCTTGATCGCTGGGTCCTCGCTCGGGCACCAAATGATGCCCAACAGGAAAAACCAACAGTAATAGAGTGGCAGCGACAACCAAGATACGGGTTGAACACTTGTGGAAGAGCAACAGCAGAACTCCAAATTCTGCATAAAGCATCAGAATGTCTCCCTCAAAAAGTAGGGCATGGCAGCACCCAAATACCATTAGGGCACAATACCGCCTTACCAGGCGCCAAGGCCGTAACGCCGAGCTCGCCTGCAGCCAAAAGGAGATCCCAAACAGCAGGCTGAAAAGGCCCCAAAACTTCGACTCAAAGAGCACATGCTTTGTTTGCCAGAAAAATTGATCTATGAACCCGTCCCAAGCCAAAGAATCGGCACCAAAGGCGTAAAGGTTAACCAGTAGAACACCAAAAAGTGCAAAACCCCGGACGGTATCAATCTCCTGGTAACGCTTAGGTGCCATCAAAATAGAATGTCCCAGTTTTTTTCAAAGAGGCGAGTAGAGCTCGCCAATGCTTTTTACCAACCCCTCGGCCATGAGCCACTTTCTCTGTTAAAAAAACCATACATGACAATACTAAAGGGACAACCGAAGACCAGCCACATACACTCATAACATCTAAGGTCGCACTCTATTGTAGTACCGAGTTGCAATGCCAACCTTCAGATTAACAGAAGTGGCACACGACAATTCGAGTACTGGGCAACGCTCTGTGCCGGCACTGTGCACACCCCATCGAACTTGTTAGTGCATGCCCCTTTTAGTGCATGCCCCTTTCCGCTAACCCCAAGCAAAAATTGTTTCCAGAGTAGCGAATTCGCTAGGCGGTGTTGCACTGACGTACACTTCTGGTCGCAACACCGGTGCATCATCAATAGCATTCACAACCAGTGCAGAGATATTGTCGATGGCAGGCGGAATAATCTACACAGCAATGCAATAAACAACCTTGCGCTTGCTCAGATGATGGCAAATAAAGGCCTGGTAAAAGTTGGTGGGCAAAGCCAGTGTCGACTGCCACATTGACAAGCGCGGCGACCCAGCTTAGTCTCAGCGCCCTCGGATTCCCGAGCTCCCCCTGTGCCCAGGTGGTGAAATTGGTAGACACGCTAGCTTCAGGTGCTAGTGCTCGCAAGGGCGTGGAGGTTCAAGTCCTCTTCTGGGCACCATAAATCTGAAGAATCCCCATATATCAACGGCTTGTCTGCACCGTATAGCTGCTTGTTGATAGAATTATTGAGAGATACTAGTCTTAACCTCAACCGGAGGAGACTATGTCTAAAAGAAAAGACCCCAGAGGCATCAAGCGCACTGGGGCCGCTGGGGTGTCTTATTAATGGTCGTAATGAATTGGATTAACCGACGCTTGTGAGCTGGGCGGCGCGCCTCTGCCGGATTTTTTCATAAGGTGAATTTGGATATTAGTACGATCGGCCGTTAGTCCATAGAGAACCAAATCTTCAACGCCATCGTTGTTGATATCGTGCAGCAACCCTTGCAGTCCATTGTGGGATCCCGTGTAACCGGGCCAAGAACTCAAATCCTCCCAAACCAAGCTGCCATCTCCATCATTAAGATAAATAATGGGCTTACCAGCTTGCTTCATACGGGAGTTGTTCCAAGGCATCGTGAAGCCATAAACGACAATATCTTCCAACCCATCCCCATTAATGTCACGCCCGTCATAAAAGTTGTAGTTCACTTCCGCCTCTTCATTAACCAGTGGACTTGGAATGCGATACAAGCCTGAATCGCCGTACGAGAAAAATACTAGCGGGTTGACGTTCTTCCACTCGAATTCTCCTTGATCCTCCCCCAAAACAATCGGCTTGCCGTCTGCTCGGAGGACGGCGTTCATTTTTCCAACAACCATCGACTCACCCGGGTCGATAGGCGATTTCATGTGACGCAAAGCCTCGATCGCTCCATCCAAATGCAGGGTGCCATCTATCTCAATGACGGCACTGGTGCCGGGTTCGCCGTTCCAATTAATAAAATTGACCGTCCCAGCCTTCTCAATCTCTTCAGAGTTAATTTCCACCAACATTCCAGCAGGATCAATATAGTAAAACCGCAGTAAATCGTTGCTAAAATCACCACGGTAAATGGAATCTGTGCCGACGACGTACTTAGTGCGAATTTCATTGTCGATTGCTAGCACGCCTGTTGCCCACGGGTCTAATTGGTTCTCAGGATACTGTGCAGTCACATCAGAGAATTCCTCATTTTCAAATCTGAAGGCCTGAGAATTCCCCGTAAATGTAGCGAAAACGATATCGCTAACACCTTGCTCCAGAGTTAAGACGACAACCGCGTGGCCCCAACCTCGCTCCCCAATGTTGACAACTTCATAACCTCCCAGCCCCTTTGATAGTAGTAGTGCAGGTCTAGCTCCATTAGTCATGGGATCTTCCCAACTTCTGCCATCCTCCCAGTTCATGGCAAAGAAGTAGTCATCGTAGCCATCGCTATTGATATCTTTAGCAACATATTTTCTTGATGCACCACCAAGCCCTATCAGCCGCTGCCCGAATACCGCTTCATTAACTACCCTATAAGAAGTTGCTGATTCACTTTGTAGGGCTACCAAAGCGTCGGGGGTAGGTTGATCGTCGGAAACACCGAATTCGACCTGGTCACACCAGTAATGAATGATGAAGTCGTCGTATTCATCGTCATTCAGTGTTGTGGGAATCAAGAACTGTAGAGATGGATTCGCACAGCTGTCCTTAAAATAGGACTCTGGTTGTGCAATGGAAAATGACTGTTTTAGCACTAGGTCTGTCGCCGAGCGCCAAACGACCGGCTTGTTTGGCGGATTTCGGACAAACTCAAGGAGATTGCTAAAGACGGTTGCTGGAGCACTAAAAGCACCAGTGGTCAAAATAACTGCCAGGCACGTTACAAAGCTTTTAGCGATTAGTTTCATCGTATAACTCACGCAAAATTCGGATCTTCGAAGGCTAGCATAATTTCAATAACTGTCTGCGCAATCCTTGTCCTGCAAGCCCCATCCTTGCTGACACGAAGTACTGCCACAATTGCTTACAAATTCAGCCTTGAGAAGCATGAACATCTGTATCAACAACAGAGGCTCCACGGCCCGTGCCCAAGCAGCCTGCCTAAGTTTTGATAGAAAATTTACATAACTAGAATACTGATGACCATATATCGTTGTTTATAAACCAATATTTATCGGTAATTCTATATAGATGTAGCCTCTTCTGGGCACCAATCATAGCAGCAGCGGCCAGCGACATTAATTCATGATGCTAGGCTTAAACCGGCGCGTAGCGCAGCAAGCAGGCACTAAAGGAGCCCCCCGTGACGTCGTGGACGCTCTAATAGCCCACAGAAAAAACTGGCGAAGTCACTGTGAAAGCCCATCGCTTCAAAATACCTAACCGAAAAAAATCTTAAAGCTCCAGAAACGTAGGTTGCTTAAGCAGGACGTTCAGTGGAATCGGTGCAACTTGAACTGCCATTTCTACAAAAAAGTGGCCCGAAGAATAAACAAATAAGACCAAGCTTTGACTACCACAGATTTGGTGGCAAGATGCGGCACTACACGACTGATCTAGCTCACTCAGTTAAACAATGTGAAAACACTAATGAGATCAGAAAAATTCGAAGATTTTCTTAGCCCCACCTGGGCCAAAGATTGCCACCTGCTGCAGGATCGGTTCAACAGAGCCAAACCTTTTAAACATCTGGTACTCGATGATTTCCTGAGGCCGGACATTTTGCAGCGAATGCTCGATGAATTTCCTCAACCTCCCGAACCTCCTGCTGAACAGGTTAATGGCCACGTCCCAAAGCATATGGTGCGTAACGTAAGCAGCCTTGGTGGCATTTATGAAAAATTAGACAAAGCACTCTCCAGCCCGGATTTTTCCAAATATATTGAGTCTGTCACCGGCATAAAAGACCTGATTTTTGATCCTGAATATTTCGGGGGTGGCACTCATAATAATCAGCAGGGCCATGCATTAGCACCGCACGTTGACTTCAATTACCACCCCAGAACACGCCTCCATCGCAGGCTCAATATAATTATTTATCTTAACGAAGAATGGGAAAGCGACTGGGGTGGCGTACTGGAGTTACGCAAAGATGCCTGGGATCCAGAAAACCGAGAAATTGTTTCGGTTTTACCCATGTTAGGTGTTTGCGTTATTTTTGAAACCACCGAGGCCAGCTGGCATGGATTCGACGATATTAAACTGCCCGAATCGCATAAGAATATCTCTAGAAAATCATTCGCAATCTATCTCTACACGCAAGAAAGACCGTCTGAAGAAGTACAGGCAGAACATTCAACCGTTTACGCTCCAAAAGGTTTGCCTCAGCATATCCAAGCGGGTTACACACTTGATCATAATGACCTACTGAGTATAAAGAAGAGCTTAGAAAGAAGGGATCGCCACCTAAAGAGACTTTATGCCCGGGAGATCGCGCAGGCACAAACTATCAACACATTAAAAGACGATTTATCCCGCTCAAGAAAAAATTTTAGGCTTAATATTTACGGCTATGCTGATCAGCTCAGTATAAACCCACTACCCTTCTCTGATGGCTGGATAAGTGGCAATTTAAACTTGGAAATTGCCGCGCTTGAGGACATCCGGCAAATCCAGATAGATACAGTCATCCCCGATTCCGCACATTACCATCAGGAAATTTCAGTGCTAATCAATGGCACATTGCACAGCATAGTCCATAAACAAGAGAACGTAAGTACCATAATTAACCTGTCTCCCAGAGTAGAAAAAAAGGCAAAGTTGATAATGTCGATGACGGGATCCGTCGCTGGTTCTGGAAAAGAATTTGGTTTAAATGAGGACCAAAGAAAAATAAGTTTCAGGATAAAATCAGTATTTCTCAGATAATTTTCGGCATTGGAGGGAACGCCTTTGCCAAGCCTAGTTAAGCACCAAACACGAAACGAACTTTTTGGCATGGACATTTAGCATGGCATAGCAAATAGCGGTGTGTCCCGAATAACTACCCTAGCCGGCGACGCCACGTTTTATGAGATCCCAGCGCGCCAATTTATGACTAGCCTGATATCTTTGCAACAAACCCAATATGCACTCCGACCACTTTCAAGGCATGATCTCGCCTTGAACCTATAGAACCTTCAACACTGCATGAGCACTGGGATATGACCGATTTAAATCAAAAAGTTTTCTGGATTACAGGCGCCTCGTCGGGCATCGGTAAAGCACTCGCTATCGAGGCAGCTAGGAATCCCTGTTCAATTATCTTGTCAGGTCGCCGTGAAGGTGCATTGCAAGAACTTGCAGACGAATTGCCCGTAGATTGCTTGGTATTACCCTTTGAGGTCACCGACTATGATCAGCTGGCTGACCATAGTCGGTGACCTCAAAGGGTAATACCAAGCAATCTACGGGCAATTCG